>NZ_JALBGW010000006.1:0-98664 GCF_023006485.1 Neorhizobium sp. BETTINA12A | reverse complement strand
CAATGGCCGCGATGCTGGCCTGTGCCCCGGCGGCCGAGCCGAAATAGGTCACCACCACCCGGGCGCCCTCCTCAGCCAGCCGTTCGGCACAGGCCCTGCCGATGTCGCGTCCGCCGCCGGTCACCAGGATGACCTTGTCTTTCAATCCGTTCATGGGAAATTCCTTGCGCAATCAGAAGTTCTTCGGGATGACGATCCGCAGCTGGTTGTCGTCGACATCGGTGAAATAGATGTCGGCGCTGAAGCCCTGGTCGTCGATGAAGTGGAAGACCCGCCTCGGTTCGTTCAGCGAATAAGGGACGAGTAGGGTCACGAGCGTGTGCTTGGTGGACGGGGGAAGGCTTGCCTCGATATGGAATTGCGTCGCCAGCCCCTCGACTTCGACCGGATCGACGCCCTTGAAGCCTTCCACCAGCCGAACTTCAGGCGCTCCGGACGTGGAGTGGACGAACTGTCCGTAGAGCCCGGCGCGTTCTCCGGTCAGCCGGAAGCTGTTCGATCCGACATCCATGGACCGGGTGGCATGGAACAGCCACTGGATCGACTTGGCAGTCGCGCATTCGACACGGTCGACGATCACCAGAAAATCGCTGTGCGAGAAATAGATATCTCGTTCGGCGCGCAGGACGTCCGGATCGGCGGCATGGTAGGCGGCCGTCGCATCGCCGCTGATGAAGACATGCGTCTTTTCTTCCCGGACCGCGAGGATCCGCCCGCCGGCCTTCTTGGCGATCGTCTTGTCGCCGTCGGCATACTGGCCCCTGCCTTCGATCAGGACGGCGTTCTTGGAGATCGTCTGGCGCCGCCAGTTGCGGTGCATGGTGGAGTTGAAGGCGACATAATAGCCGCTCTGGATCGCCAGGTCCTCGCCGAAGGCATAAAGAAGGAAGGCGTTCTGGTCGCCGTGGCTGTGACTGAGGGAGCCGAAGGAACTGCTCTTGAACAGGAACTGGATATGTCGAGCAGGGTCGTCCATGTGTTTTTGGACGGCGACCCAGCCGATGTCCTTGAACCACTTGACCGGCGGCAGGTCGGATGGCGCCCTGGCTTCGACCGGCGGATAATCGTGGCGATAGACGAGATCGTCGAAATTGAGATCCCACCAGCCATAATTATAGAATTCCATCGCGGTGCCGGCCGCCCCCGCGTTCAGGCGTTCGTAATACCATTGGTAATAGGGATTGCCCGTCACCCCGGCGAACTGACGGACATTGTATCCGACCTTGAGGCCCGGCGGATCGCCGAGTGTCGAGTCGTCTCCGAAACAGGCGCGGCGCGTGCCTGGCGCCTTCGTGTAAAGCGGAAAATCACCGGTCTTCTGGAAGAACGGCCGCTGGTAGAGATCGACCTTGAGAAAGGCGCGGATCAGGTTGGCCGCCTCGGTCAGATAGGCGATCCCGGTCATCCAGTAATGCGGCCCCTCGGCCCAGCCGCCATCCTTGCCGCCCCAGGGGGAATAAAGGGTGAAGAGGAATTCTACCGTATAGTCCAGCCAGTCCTCCGCCTCCTTCTCCTCGCCGGCCAGCGCGATGCAGGCGGCCGTCAATGCCGCCGAAAGGGAACGTACCGCATGGCTGTCATAGGGAAAGACATGGATGCGCGCGCGCCACAGGACATGGTCGGCCACTTCGCGGGTGCGGGCAAGCAGCACATTTCGGACCTGTTTGCGCTCATCCTCATCCAGATGGTCGTGTAGCCAGTCGTAACCCCAGGCGAGCGCGGTGACGACGCGGAAGGCCGCCTCGTCGTTGTAGGAGCGGCTCGTCGCGCCTTTCGGATCCCATGCGGCAACGGACAGAAGCCAGGTCTTGGCCATGGCAATCAGGGCGGGGTCATCCAGGATCACGCCGCCAATGGCCAGATGGCGGATGGCATAGATGACCTCCTGGCAGTCGATATACATCTGCCGCCACAGCGTTGCGATGCGGATATTGTCCGGATAGGGGGAAGGCTCGGAAATTATCGCGCGCGATAGCCAGGGTTCGACGGAATTGTTGAAGAAATTCTGCCAGCCGCAGTGATCGGGTGCCGACTTGAGCGTCTCCCGAAAGGCGACCACCCCATCGGGATTGAGCCATAGACGGGGATGGCGAAGGTCTCTCGCCTGAAGCCGGGCTTCGGCGCGCGGCAGCTGCGTTTGCGGCAGGTCGGGAGTGATGTCGAACGACCGGACGCTGCTCCACGCTGAGGCGACGCGTTTTGCTTTGGCGTCCCAGAGCGCGAACGCCCAGGAATAGGAGCCGGGCTCGAATATCACGTCGGGCGTGAAGAAGTTCCAGGTCAGATTTTCAAAGACGTGCGTGACCCCGGGCGCGAAGTCCGGATCGGGCGAGACCTTCAGAACGTAACGGGCATCATCGTCAAGCGCCGGTAGCCAGCTGAAGCGCGGCGGGTTCTCCTGGATGGGGGCGCCGTCCGGCTGGTATGTGATCGTCAGCGTGCCGGGCTTCGGCTCGTCGAGATACTGCAAACGGGGGGCGTCGGCGATTTTGGGCATCGCAGTGAGATCCTTTAAATCTATGGAGAAGAGGGCGCGGGCTGGCCGCGCCCGGAGGTGTCAGTTCTTGCCGTACTGGCGGTCGTAAGCCGTCTGCATGACCTTGATCACCTTGGAGAGGCCAAGCTGTTCGAGACGGGCCTGGTAGGCGTCCCAGGATGCCGCGACATCCTGCGCGCCCAGCACCCAGGTCTGCTGCATCTCGGTCATGTAGGTAAGCAGGCTCGGCCAGTACTTGTCGTAGGTGGCACGCTCCTTGGCATCCATGGAGACGCCGGTGAATTCCGGCTGCAGGAGGCCAGGCTCCTTTTTGTACATGGCGATGCCGTCGAGGGCCATCTTGTTGGTCCACTGCTCCTCGGACGGATAGGAGGCCCAGTAACCGCGCGGTACGCCGGCGCCGATCTCCCACATCTGGGCGTTTACGGGCTTCGGATTGTGCAGCACGCTGTCCTTGTAAAGCGGCTTGCCGTCCTTCATGTCGTAATTGACGCCCTCGATACCCCAGTTGGACAGGATGCGGCCCTTCTCGGAGAACCAGAAGTCGAAATATTTGATCGTCTCGACCGGATGCTTGTTGCTGTAGGAGATCGCCCATCCGGCCGGCTGCACGGTGGCGCGGCGGCTGTCTTCGAACCGCTTGCCGGAAACCGTCTTCGGCGGCAGCATCGGCGCAAAATTGATGCCGGGAACGGTGTCCTTCAGAGCGTCGGTATAGTTCGAGGTGCTGGCGAACCAGTCATGCGTCATGCCGCCGATATTGTTGCCGAGCATGTATTCCCGGTCGCGCGCGCCCCGCGTGAAGATCTCGGTATCGATCAGGCCTTCCTTGAACCATTGGGCGACTTTGGAAATCCCGGTCTTGTAGTTCGGCGTCGTCCAGGGATGGACGATCTTGCCGTTCTCGACCATGAAATCGCCATAACGCTCCGACCCCGAGACGCGGGCATCCCACATGTTGATCAACCGCACCGCCTCGATCGGCTCGCGGGCGAAATACGGAACCTCGTCCTTCTTGCCGTTGCCGTTCGGGTCCTTCTCGCGAAACGCCTTGAGCACCGTGTAGAGCTCGTCGACATTGCCAGGCTCCTTGAGGCCCAGCTTCTCCAGCCAGTCCTTGCGGATGAACCAGGCGCGCGAATATTCGCCCTCCGGGACATAAGGGATGAAATAGATATGGCCATCCGGCGCGCTGATCGTCTGGCGCACGACAGGATGTTCGTCGAAGAACTTCTTCAGATTGGGGGCATGTTCCGCGATGAGGTCGTCGAGCGGCTGGAATGCTCCTTCCATCCCGTAACGGATGAAATCGTCCTTCAGGCCGCCGGTGACGTCGCCGCCGACGATGTCCGGCAGGTTCCCGGACGCCATCAACAGATTGAACGCGTCGCGGCTGTTGCTGGTGGCGAGAGACGCCACGTTCTTGACGTGGATGCCGGTCCATTCGGCCGCCTTCTTCTCTACCGGCCAGTTTTCCGTGTAGACGTATTTGTCACGAAAATGAAAGTGGATCGTCAGCTCGAGCGGATTGGCGACGATCTTGGTCGAGGCGTCCTGAGCATGGGCTCCGCCGACCTCCAGCAAGGCGCATGTGGCCAGCAGGGTAAGGCTTTTTCGAAAGTGTCTCATCCATTTCTCCTCCTTAAATAGATTTGGCTTTGACAGGCGTTATTCCTTCACCCCGCCAAGGGTGATGCCCTTGTTGAAGTATTTCTGGATGCTCGGATAAATGAGCAGGACCGGGATGATCGAGGCGATCATGATCGCCGCCGTCACCGTCTCGAACGAATAGCGCGACGTCATCAGACTGCTGGCGAACTCGTCATTGGCGCTCAGGTCGACGATGATCCGTTTCAGGTAGAGCTGCAGGGGGATCTTCTCTTCGCCCCGCAGAAGCACCATGGCCCAGAAATAACTGTTCCAGCGCGACACGATGCAGAACAGGCCGACCGTGATGATCGCCGGCTTGGAGAGCGGAATGAAGACCTTCCAGAGCAGCTGGAACTCGCTTGCGCCGTCCATCTTGGCGGCTTCCTCGAAGGATTTCGGGACGGCCTCGAAAAAATTGCGCAGCAGAATGACGTTGAAGGCGTTGCAGGCAAAGCCGATGATCAGCCCGAAGCGCGAGTCCAGCAGGCCGAGATCGCGCATGTTCAGGAAGAACGGGATCATTCCCGCATTGAACCAGAGCGTGAACGCCACCATCAGGTTCAGGAACTTGCGGCCGCGCAGCCGCGAGCGGGACAGGGCATAGGCGCCAGGGATCATGATCGCGAGGCTGACCGCCGTGCCGCCGAACGTGTAGATGAAGGTATTGCCGTAAGCGATCCAGAACAGCCGGTCCGAGAGCACGAACTCGTAGGCCGCAAGCGTCAGATCCTTCGGGAAAAGGATAACCTGCCCCGAGGTGACCGCGGCGCCCGAGGAGATCGATACCGCCAGGATGTAAATGAACGGATAGAGCGTCGACAGGACGAAGATGCCGATCAGCGCCGCATTGGCATATCCGAAGATCCGGTCGCCCCGGGAATAGAGGTTGAAATGTGCCATGACATCACCAGAGCGAGGTTGACGAGACCTTCCGGCTGATCCGGTTGGCCGTGAAGACGAGAGCGAAGGCGATGACGGCGTTGAACAGGCCGGCCGCGGTTGCGAGATCGTATTGGGTTCCCTGCAGGCCGGTCCGGTAGACGTAGGTCGAGACGACGTCGGCGGTGCTATAGGTGGCCGGCTGATAGAGAAGGATGATATATTCGAACCCGACCTCGACGAGGTTGCCGATGCGGATAATCAGCATGATGATGATCGTCGGCAGGATGCAGGGCAGCGTGATCCGCCATATCATCTGCCACCGCGAGGCGCCGTCCACCCGCGCCGATTCGTAGAGCGTCGGACTGACGCCGGCGATCGCGGCCAGGTAGACGATCGATTCGAAGCCCGCCTCTTTCCAGATGTTGGAGCCGATGAACACCGACCGGAACCATTCCGGCTGGGTGAGGAAATAGACCGGCTCGAACCCCAGGCTGGATATGATGAGATTGATCACGCCCGTCGTCGGAGACAGAAGATTGATGACGATGCCGGCGACGATCACCACCGAGATGAAGTGCGGCAGGTAGACAATCGTCTGAGAGAAGCGCCGGCCGAACTCGCTCTGCAGTTCGTTGAACATCAGCGCCAGGATGATCGGCACCGGGAAGGCGAAGATCAGCCCGAGCCCGCTGATGGTGATCGTGTTGACGAAGGCGCGGATGAAGATCTGGTCTTCGAGAAGGGTGCGGAAATTCTCAAGCCCGACCCAGGGACTGCCGGCGATGCCGCGGAAGGGGCTGAAGTCCTTGAAGGCTATCTGCAGCCCTTCCATCGGCTTGTAGAGAAACAGCAGAAACCAGACGATCATCGGCAAGGCGAGCAGATAGAGCTGCCAGTCCCGGCGAAGATCTTCGCCTATGCCTTTCAGATAGTGGGTCATCCTCGATGTCATCATCCACCTCACGAACGGCCGTTGACGGCCCGGCCGGTTTCCAGGTCGAAAATGTGAAGCCTGTCGGTCGGCATCAGCAGCTGCCGGACCTCGGCGAGCTTCTGGACATCGGACGGCGTGTCGACCTTGGCGACGACCGGCTGGCCGGCGATCCGGCAATGCAGCAGGGCTTCGGAACCAAGCGGCTCGACAAGATCGACCGTCGTCGGAATGGTCTGGACATCCGCGACCGTGCCGGTCTCAATCTCCAGATGCTCCGGCCGCAGACCGACGAGAATGCGCTGGCCCGCGTCGAGGGCGGCGCCGCTCCAGGCGGGGAGCGTGAGTTGCGCCGGATTGTCATCGGTCCCGTCGATCCGTGCGACGGCTGCGCCGTTCGCAGCGGTCACGGTCGCTTTCAGCAGGTTCATGGGTGGTGAACCGAGGAAGCTCGCGACGAAGGCATTCGCCGGATTGAGAAAAAGCTCCATGGGAGAGCCCACCTGCTCGACGCGGCCGCTATTCATCACCACGATACGGTCGGCGAGCGTCATGGCCTCCACCTGGTCGTGGGTCACGTAGATGCTGGTGACGCCCATGCGGTTGTGCAGCCGGCGGATTTCGGCGCGCATCTGGGTGCGCAACTTGGCGTCGAGGTTCGAAAGCGGCTCGTCGAAAAGAAAGACCCTCGGCTTGCGCACGATCGCCCGTCCCATCGCCACCCGCTGCCTTTGACCGCCGGAAAGGTCCGCGGGCTTGCGCTTCAGGTAGGGCGTCAGATCGAGGATCGTCGCCGCCTCGCTGACGGCTGCCTCAACCACCGCATTCTTCTCGCCGCGGACGCGCAGGCCGAAGGCGATATTTTCCGCGACGTTGAGATGCGGGTAGAGCGCATAATTCTGGAAGACCATCGCGACATCGCGATCCTTGGGCGCCATGCGGTTGACGACGCGCCCACCGATGGAGATCGTGCCGCCGGAGATATCCTCAAGCCCGGCGACCATGCGCAACGTTGTCGACTTGCCGCAGCCCGACGGGCCGACCAGGACGACGAATTCTCCCTGCACCACCGACAGATCGATAGAATGCACGACTTCGAGTGCGCCGTAGCGTTTCACTACGTCGTTCAATTCCACTGCAGACATTTCAGTTTCCTCCCGCTGCGTCCGCCTTCAGGTCAGACTGCGCCGCGGCCTCCGTTTTTCCGTCGTTGTTGCATTGATGGATTCGATGTAGCTCCACAGCTTCGGATCTTTTGAAAGCTCCGTGATCTTGCTTTCCAACGAACCCAGATGCCGGGTCATCGCCGCCACCGCGGCATCCGGGGACGCAGCCCCGATGGCCTCGACAATGGCGCGATGCTCGTCGATGACCTCGCCGGTGCGGCGCACCCCGAACACCATCTTCAGATGACGCATGCGGTCGATTTCCCCCTTCGCCTGGTTGACGAACGACCAGACGCCGCTGAGGCGCGCCGCCGCAAAGATCGCCTTGTGAAAGCTCTCGTCCAGTTCGAAGAAGCTGGTGTAGTCCTCGCTCTCGACGGCCTCGATCTGCTGGTTGAGCAGGAGTTCCAGGCGGCCGAGATCCTCGAACGTGTGGCGCTTGGCCGCTTCGGCTGCAGCTCCCGCCTCTAGACGAAACCGGATAAAACAGGCCTCGATGTAACGCTGCACCTCGATCGTTGCGACGAACGTGCCCCCTTGCGGGACGACCTTGATCAGGCCTTCTTCTGAAAGACGGATGATTGCCTCACGCACCGGCGTCTTGCTGACATGCAGGATCGCCGCAACCTCCTTTTCGGGAAGCGCGCGGCCGGGAAGCAGCCTGACTTCAACGATAAGCTGCCGCAGCAGGCGATAGACCTTATTGGTCGTATTGCCCGTGCCTTCCATCAGGAACGGCCGAAGCAATTCCTCAAGGGGAAGAGCAGGAATCTGCACGACTTCAGACATATCTATTCACCAACTGATATCTTAGTTGCCAGATTGATGTCCTAGCTGAGAATTGTCAAGTCCGTATCTTAAAGATTCTCCAGCGCCAAAAAGACCGTAAGCGCTGTTTTGGTCCCACCTTCCGGATTGACGTTTGATCGTTGATGTTGTGCTCAAACAGGGCTTCGACATATGACGATTACAGGGTTTACGCATAGCACCAAGGCCGATGAGGGTGTGCAGCGGTTTGAGGTTTTCACTGGCGCGGGCCGCCGTCGTGATTGGAGCGACGAGGAGAAGCACCAGATTGTCGCGGAGAGTTATAGCGGCGAGGTGTCGGTGAGTGCTGTTGCTCGACGGCATGGTTTATTCACCTGGCGTCGACAGTTGCGAGAGCAGCCGGAGCGTTGAAGACATCTTCCAAGCTCTCCGCTGACGAGACAACGGCACCCGTGCTTGATCCGGGACGCGGCAAGACCAAGACCGGGCAACTCTGGACCTATGCGCGTGATGACCGACCGTGGCAGGGGAACGATCCACCGGGTGTCGTTTATGTCTACGCACCGGATCGCAAGGCCGAGCGCCCGATGGCGCATCTCGAAGGCTTCGTCGGCATTCTCCAGGTCGAGGGGTACAGCGGCTATCGCCCGTTGGCTGCTAAGAACACCGTCTCTCTGGCTTTCTGCTGGTCGCATGTTCGTCGGCGCTTTTACGAACTGGCCGCCGCCGGTCCCGCACCCATTGCCACCGAGGCGCTACGGCGCATTGCCGAACTCTACAGAAACGAAGACGAGATGCGCGACCGGACGCAAGATGATCGTCGTGCCATCAGACAAGAGAAGAGCCGTCCGATCACCGACAGCCTTGCCCCCTGGCTCACCGAACAGCTCGGCCTCATCAGCCAGAAGACAAAGCTGGCCGAAGCAATCCGGTACGCTTTGTCACGCTGGGATGGGCTGACCAGGTTCATCGACGACGGTCGTATCGAGATCGACTCCAACACCGTCGAGCGATCCATCAGGCCAATTGCTCTAAATCGAAAGAACGCGTTATTTGCAGGCTCTGATGCCGGAGCCGAACACTGGGCGACCATCGCGTCGCTCATCGAGACCCCCAAGCTCAATCATGTCGAACCACTTGGCTATCTCGCCGACGTGCTTACCAGGATCGTCAACGGCCATCCAAACAGCCAAATTGATGACCTTTTACCCAGGGCCTATCCCTCTGAGCTCAACCTGAGAGCCTTAAAATGAAAGCACCGCGACAAACCGCTAAGCTTTCGTTCCACTGTACACGATGATACCAATGGGAAACGAGCTAGGTTTGACTATGCTGCTGTTGGGGTTCTAGGGATTAGATGGCGGGACTTTTTAAATCGTTGAAGAGAGTGCTGACTGGAAAGATAATCCGGCAATCCGACGTTCACATTATGAACGGCAGTTGCGTTATGTCCTTACGTATTAAACGCGATAGCGGAAGCGGTGGCGTCTATGTAGTGTTAGCCTCTAAAGCATCGGGCAACTATCAATATTACCCTTTCGATGAAGAAGAGTTCGACAGGTTCGTTGATGCTGCTATCGAGATCAAGAAAGCCTTACGGGCCGATGGATTGGCTAGTATCGGTGAAGCCTAAGCCAGCGTAAAGCCGGTATCGGCGAAGCCGACCACGTCGGAAATCCAGCTCTTTTCCCGGCACGGCGCCTCGTCCAGCGCCCGCAGCGTAAACCAGGCGTCGCCCTCGCGCGACAAAAAGGCGGCGCGGCACATGGTTTCGGAAACGGTGTAGCCGGTCAGCCAGGCCAGCAGTTCGCCGCTATCGACGAGCAGCAGATCGACGCCGGCGGAAGCCATGGCGTCCCGGGCGCATGCGATACGGCGATCGAATTCCACCCGGGAAAACATGGTCAGGCAACCTCGCAGATATCGAGGATGGTCAGCATGTAGACGCGGATCATGTCGAGATAGTCGACGATATCGACACGCTCGTCGGGCATGGTGTTGTAACGGCCGCCGGGGCCGCACACGATGCCTTCCATGCCGAGTTCCTTGTAGAGATGGCCGGCATCGGTACCGTAGAACCGGGTGGGCGTGATCGCGCCGGTCGGCTGTTTTTCGCCCCGCACGGCTTCATAGGCTGCGTTGATCGATTTGACGATGCGCGATGTCGGCGAGACCTCGAAGGGCGGCATCAGCGGGCGACCCTCGATCAATTCCGGAACCAGCTTTGCCTTGAGGCCGGGGAAGCGGCCTTCAAGGGCCACCAGTTCCTTTTCGAGATCGGCCAGCACGCCCTCCTGCGTCTGCCCCGGCGCATAACGGCACGAGCCCTTGAGGCGGACGAAATCCGCGACCTGCGGCGGGCGCCATTCTTCGAGACCGCGCCCGAGCGCACCATGGACGACGCCGACATGGCCGCGGTTGATCGACCGGTGCACGTCGCTCCTGGCGCCGCTGAAGGTCATGGCGTTGATGCGCGGGATGATGTCGCAGGCCGCGGCGATCGCGTCGACGGATTCCTCGCGCTTGGAGAGATGCCGCGTGTCGCCGGTCAGCTCGATGACATAGCTGAGCGCTGCCGCATGCATGGTGACGGCGACGAGATCGCTCGGTTCGCTGTTGATGAAATAGTCCGCCTTGACGCCGTGTCTGATCGCCGCAAGCGTGCCGACGCCGCCCTGCAGCTCGCCGACCACGAAGGTCAGGATAACGTCGCCCTTGAGCTTGATGCCGGCATCGAGCAGCGTCTTTACCGCGCAGAAATAGGCGGCATCGCCGGCCTTCATGTTCGACACGCCGATACCGTAGATGAACTTGTCATCGACGAGGCCGGCATAGGGATCGACCGTCCAGCCTTCGGTAACCGGATTGGTGTCGAGATGGCCGTTGAACAGCAGGCTCTTGCCGCCGCCGGTACCCTTGAGGCGTCCGATCGTGTTGAAGCGGCGGCCTTCGTCGAACGGCTGCAATTCGGCTTCGACCCCGATCTTTTCCAGTTCGCCGGCCATGTAGCGCGCAAGATCACGCTCGCCATCGGTTTCCGAATGGCTCTTGTGCTGAACCATCTTCGACAGGAAATCGAGGCAGGCCTTTTCGTCGATCCGATCCACCAGGGATTTCGGGTCCATTGTCATACTCCTTGATGTATTGTCATAGGTATTGGCCGGCCGCGCGCGGCACCGCCTCGATCAGGCGACGGGTATATTCGGCGCGATCCTGGCTATCGATGTCTGCTGCGGGTGCGATCTCGACGAGATTGCCGCGATACATCACGGCGATCCGGTGGGCGATCTGGCGGATAAGGTTGAGGTCGTGGGTAATGAACAGGTAGGCGGTGCCGCTGGCCTTCTGCAGTTCCAGCAGCAGCTGGACGATGGACGCCTGCACCGACACGTCGAGCGCCGAAGTGATCTCGTCGCAGATCACCAATTTCGGCTTGGAGGCAAACGCACGGGCGATCGCCACCCGCTGTTTCTCGCCGCCCGACAGCTGATGCGGATACCTCTGGGCATGGGTGCGCGGCAGGCGCACCTGCTCCAGCATGTCGCCGACCTTCTGGTCGAGATGAGACGCGTCCCCGAACAGCTTCAGCGGCCGCGACAGGATCTCGCTGATCTTCTGGCGGGGATTGAGCGAGGCGTCGGGGTGCTGGAAGATGATCTGCACGTCCTTGCGATAGGCATTGTCCATGTCGCCAAGGTTCCTGATCTCGCGACCGTCGAACCAGATCTTGCCCTCGAAGCGGTTGAGACCGGTCATCGCCTTCGCCAGCGTCGACTTGCCGGAGCCGGATTCGCCGACGATGCCGAGAATTTCTCCCGGATTGATGCTGAGGCTGATGGCATTGTTGCCGGCAACGCGTTCGGTGGCGCGGCCGGTCAGCGCCGCCAGAAACGGCTTGCGGCCATAATGGACGCTGACGTTTTCGACACGCACCAGCGGCTTGTCCGTGTCAACGACAATGTCGCCGACCAGCCTGCGGGCCGGATCGGGAACCGCCGCGATCAGTTCGCGGGTATAATCCTGCTGCGGATTGGCAAAGATATCGCGCACCGCGCCCTGCTCGACGATGTCGCCGCGACGGATGACGGCGACGCGGCTGGCCGTGCGCGACACCAGCGCCAGATCGTGGGAAATGTAGAGCGAGGCGACGCCGGTCTCGGCCTGCAGTTCCACGAACAGGTCGAGGATTTGGCATGAGGTGATGACGTCGAGCGCCGTCGTCGGTTCGTCGAAGATGATGCATTCGGGATTGCACGCAAACGCCGATGCGATGACGACGCGCTGCTTCTCGCCGCCCGATGCCTCGTGCGGCATGCGGTTCATCATCGCGCCCGGCGTCTTCAGACCGACGCGGTGAAGCATCGCCTCGCCTTCCTTCCAGGCCTGCTGCCGTGTCAGCCCGCGGTGACGGACCAGCACCTCGGCGAGTTGCGTGCCGAGCGACAGGGTCGGGTTGAGCGACGTGCTCGGATCCTGAAATACCATGCTGATGCGTCGGCCGCGAAAGGCCTCGATCTGGGCATCGGTCTTTTCGAGCAGGTTCTCGCCGCTCAGCAGGATGCGGCCGCCCGGTTCGCGGGCGTTCTTGGGCAGATAGCGCATGATCGACCAGGCAAGCGAGGTCTTGCCGGAACCGGATTCGCCGACCAGGCCGAGGATTTCGCCTCGGTGGACGGAAAGGTCGATGTTCTTGAGCGCATGGAAGACGCCGGAGGCCGTGTCGTAATCCAACGAGTAATTCTCGATCGCGAGAACCGGAGTTTCTGGTTTTGTCGTCATGGCGGCGGCCTCAGGTTCGCGGATTGAGGGCATCGCGAAGACCGTCGCCCAGAAGATTGAAGCCGACGGCGACGACGGCGATCGCCACGCTCGGCCAGATCAAGATGCCGGCACTCAGGTGCATGTAGCGGCGCGCCTCCGAGACCATCAGGCCCCATTCGGCCGCCGGCGGCTGTGCGCCGAGACCGAGAAAACTCAGCGTCGCAAACAGCATGACCGCAAAGGAGATGCGGATGGTCATTTCGACAATGATCGGCGCGATGACGTTCGGCAGCATTTCCCGCAGGATGATGTAGGCTGAGCTCTCGCCACGGGCGACCGCCGCATTGACGTAATCCTGCTTGCGAACCGACAACGCGACGCTGCGGGTGATGCGGGCCATGCCCGGCGCAAACGCGATGGCAACGGCGATCAGCGCGTTGACCGTGCTGGACCCCAGGAGGTTGACCACCAGAAGCGCAAACAGCAGGCTCGGGATCGACATGACGGCATCGATGGTGCGCATGATCAATTCGTCCGCCCGGCCGCCGAGGAAGGCGGAGGTGGTACCGACGAAGGCGCCGAGCAGCGTTCCGGCGATGGTTGCGAGCACGGCCATGACCACGGTGGCGCGGGCGCCGATCAGCAGGCGGCTGAAGATGTCGCGGCCATATTGATCCGTTCCCAGCCAATAGGCGGCGCTCGGCCCCTTGTATCGCGTAAGCGGTGCAAGCGTTTCCGGGTCGTGCGGCGCGAGCATTGGTCCGAACAGCACGACCACCAGCACCAGCAGGACAAGCAACATACCGATCGCGCCCTGCGGCGTGCGCAGCAGGCGTTTGATGAAATCAGTCATACTGGATCCTCTTGTCGAGCCAGGCATAGAGGATGTCGGCGATGAAATTGACGATCGAATAGGTGGCCGCCATGATCAGCACGCCGGCCTGGATGGCCGGCAGGTCACGCGCCTGGATCGCCACGATCAGCTGGCGGCCGATGCCGGGAATGGCAAAGATCTCTTCGACGACAATGACGCCGCCGAGCAGGTAACCGACATCGAGCGCAACGATGGTGATGGTCGGCAACAGCGCATTGCGCAGTGCGTGGCGACGAAGGACTTGTCCGCGTGAAATCCCCTTCAGCCGGGCGGCGCGGATATAATCGGTGTGCAGCACGTCAACGAGTTCCGACCGCACCATCCGCGAGACGTGGGCAATCAGGATCACCGAAATGACGCAGACCGGCAGGACCAGATGCGCGATGCCGCCGACAAAATTTTCGGTGAGCGGCACATAACCGGTCGGCGGCAACCATTTCATCAGGTCGGCGAAGACGAGGACGGCGACGGTCGCCGTGACGAATTCGGGAAGCGCCACGCCGGCATAGGAGATCAGGCTGACGACCATGTCGGCGATCTTGCCGCGACGGACGGCGGCGATGATGCCGAGCGGAATGGCAAGAACCAGCATCAGGCCGATCGACAGGAAAGCCAAAAGCAGCGAACGGCCGAGCGCCTCGAACATGACCGGGCCGACGGGCTGGCCGGTGCGCAGCGAAGTGCCGAGATCGCCCTGCAGCACGTGGCCGAGCCAGATTGCATATTGCTGCCACACGGGAGCGTTGAGCCCCATGTTTTGACGCAGCGCAGCGAGGGCGTCCTGTGTCGCATTCTCACCCAGCATCATCACGGCGGCATCGGCCGGCAGGATCTGGGTGATGGCGAAAACGATGAGCGATACGATGAAGAGCGTATAGACGATCATCACCAGCCGCTTGGCTATATAGTTCGAGGACACGGTCGTGTTCCTTGTTCCACCAGCCGGACGCTCCAGGAGCGTCCGGCATAGTTGGGGTTAGCCGCGCTTGGGCGCCTTGTCGGTCAGGGAGGCGTAGTCGAGGCGGAAGACCGAGGCGCGCGGATGCGCTTCGTAACCCTTGACCCAACTCCGCTTGGCCGACAGCACGTCGAAGAAAGACGGGATAATCGAGGGTACTTCCTCGTTCATCAGTTCCTGAGCCTTGGTGTAAAGCTCGGTGCGCTTGGCCGCGTCGATCGTGCCGCGGGCTTCGGCGACCAGGGCGTCGAAGGCCTTGTTGTTCCAGCGCGTCTCGTTCCAGGAGGCATCCGAGGTATAGAGAAGCTTGAAGATTCCGTCCGGGGTCGGCTGCATGTTGTAGAAGCCGACGTAAAAACTGCCCTTCTTCCACACCTGCTCCAGATAGGTGGCGTGCGGCATCGTCTGGACGTTGATAGTAATGCCGGCTTCCTTGGCCATTTCCTTGAGGGCGACGGCAAGCTGGGTGCGCACCGCCGGGCGGTCGGAGGCGATGAGCGTCGCTTGCAGGCCATTCGGGAAACCGGCTTCAGCGAGCAGCTTTTTGGCTTCCGCGATATTCTTCTGGCGTTGTTTGGCAGCCTTGAAGAACTGGTAGGACGGGTTCAGCGGCGTGTCGTTGCCCGGCGTGCCAAAACCTTCGGTAACGAAGTTGACCATCGCCTCGCGATCGACCGTGAGCGCAATCGCACGACGGACGCGCGCGTCATTGAACGGTGCGGTGTCGCAACCGAAGTTGATGTTGCAGAACTGGCCGGACGGCGTGCGCAGGACCTCGACGCCGTCATTGCCGTCAAGCCGCAGGTATTCGGTCGGCTGCAGCGTCGAGATGATGTCGACGTTGCCGGCGATCATCGCCGAACCTTCGGCGGAGATATCCGGGAATACCTGGACCTCGATACGATCGAGATAAGGGCGTGCCGGGTCGTAATAGTTCGGGTTGCGTTCGACGACGATCAGGCGGTCCGGCTCGTAGGATACCAGCTTGAACGGGCCGGTGCCCACAGCCTTGGTGGAAAGGCTCTTGAGGTCGCCGGTGGCGATCGAGGCGGGAATGATGCGAGCGTTGGTGTAGGCCATGGCGACCGGCAGGTCGGCATAGGCGCCGGAGAGCTTGAACAGCACCGTCGTATCGTCGACGGCGACGATGTCGGAGATCGGGCCAACATTGTTGCGGCCGGGCGACGCTGTTGCCGGATCGAGGATTGCCTTGAAGGTGGCGACGACGTCCTTTGCCGTGAACGGCGAGCCGTCATGGAAGGTCACGCCCTTGCGCAGCTTGAACGTCCATTCGGTCAGGCCAGCGTTGGGCGTCCAGCTTTCGGCCAGGTCCGGCTCGACCGACATGTCGACCTTCAGGCGTGTCAGGTTGCTATAGAGCAGCTCGGTCACCAGGTATTCCGGGTTGACGCGGGTCAAAAGCGGATGGATGACGCTTGCAGCCTGGTCGACGGAGATGCGCAGCGTGCCGCCCTTGGCCGGCTTTGCGGTCTGCGCCAGGCCAAGCGCCGGTGCAGCAAAGACGGCGGCGGTGCCGGCGAGGAAGAGGCGACGTTTCATTTCCAGCATTTTTCAGTTCCCTTATGGTTCAGGCGCGGTTTTCAGGAATGGCGTCGGCGGCAAAGTCCGCCGCGAGATAGGCCAGTATGCTTTTCGCCAGGGCGATGATGTCCTGGCGGGTGGTGTGCTCTTCAGGACTGTGGATGCAGCTTTCCGGGCGGCCAAGCCCGCCCAGCAGCACCTCCTGGGCAAAACCGGACTTCTGCACGTAGCCGAAATCGGAGCAGCTTGCGGCGCCCCATTTTTGAAAGTCTTCCGGCTTGTAACCGAAGCCCAGCGACAGCGCCTCTTGCCAGCGCGGCCAATGCGGACCTTCCGGATCGCCCGTCGGGATGAGGTGTCCGACCAGATCAATTTCGAGCTTCAGCCCGGTACCGGCAACGCTGCCGCGGATCACGCTTTCGATCTCGGCGCGCGCATCCTCATAGTTTTCTTCGGGAGCGTAACGTCGGCTCACGAGAATCTTGATCTCCGCCGGCACCTGTCCGCCGGCGGTGCCGCCATTCACGGCCGAAATTGAAAGCTGCGGCCGCAGCGGACCTGACGCGTGCGGCGGCGGCGTCAGCGCGGATGCCCGGCTGGCCACGTCCGGCTTCAATGCCATCAAGGCATTGAGCAAGGGCAAGGCGCCTTCGATCGCATTGATGCCGGCGCCGGTGCGATTGCCTTCGCCCGCATGAACGGCGTGCCCCCTGATCGTCACCTGCAGATGGAAGACACCGAAGCAGCCAGCCCATATACGGGGCGCCGCGGACCCGTTGAAATTGAGGATATGACCTTTCAACTTGCCCTGCTCCGCCAGATAGCGAATGCCGGGATAGAGGCCCCCTTCCTCGTCGGTGCAGAGGAGCAGCATCGGATCGTAATAGAGAGGCAGGCCGCATTTTTTTGCGGACCGCAACGCCAGCAGGGTTGCTGCGATCGTGCCCTTCATGTCGGCTGCGCCGAGCCCGAACAGATCGTCACCCTCGACGGTCAGTTTCAAAGGATCGCGTGCCCAGCCAGGCGCGACCGGGACCGTGTCGACATGATAATAAAGACCGCAGACGGGCTTTCCCGTTTCGCGGGTGGCAATCAGGTTGGTCCGCTCGCCGGATGCCGGCCCACCGGCCACGTGCCAAAGATCACGCGGCACGACCACCCGCTCGAACTCGAACCCCAGGGGTGAAAGGAGTTCGGCCATCAGATCGGCAAAAGCATCATAGCCCAGACCCGGCGGGAATGAGGTGTCAACTTCGATCATCCGGGCCAGATCATCGACAGCAACCTCGACATCCCGCTCAATCGCTGCCATGGCAGGTCCAAGGACCTGTTGCGAAGAAGCTGGCTGCGGCGTGTTCATGGCAGTGTCCTCGGTACCCGTCGCGCCAGCCTCCCCAGCTTGCGCTTTAATATAAACTATATAGTAATACTGCGTAGATCGAGACCCTGAGTCAACTCCAAAGAAGAGGCAAATCATTGCCGGAACTGCCCAATAATTCATCAGGAGTGATCAAGCTGACGGAATTGTCGTTGCCGCTCTATGAAGTGGTCAAACGACAGATCACTGAAGCGATCATGCTTGGCAAACTGGAACCGGGTGCGGTTTTGCCGAGCGAAGTGGCGCTGTCGCAAACCTACGGCGTGGCCGTGGGCACCATCCGGCGGGCGCTGATGGATCTCACCAATGACGGCCTTCTCAGCCGCCGTCGCAAGACCGGCACAGTCGTGACCGGCCGCAAGCCGCAGCACAGCCTGCGCCTGTTTTTTCAGTATTTTCGACTGCACGGTCTGGATGGTTCGCTCAGCAAATCGGTCACGAAGGTGACTGCGCTCGACAGGAGCATTGCTTCCACTGCCGATGCGCGAAAACTTCAGATCGACGAGGGATCGCCGATCGTCACCTTCCACCGGGTGCGTTACGTCGACGAGCGGCCGATCATGCATGAGACGCTGACGCTTTCCCGCGAACGGGTCCCGGACTTCCCCGAAAGGCCGGAGGAAATCCCTCAGCTCTTCTACCTGCATCTGCTGGAAAATTATGGGATCCGCATCTCGGCCATACGCGAGCAGATCGGTGCCGATCTTGCGAACGATTCCGATGCTCGGTGGCTGGATCTGGCTCTACCCGCTGCCGTTCTGACGATCGACGAGGTCGCCTATGATCAACTGGCGGTCCCGGTTCTAATCTCCGCTCATCGCGCGACGACCGCGCACCATAGGTATGTCAACGAGGTTCAATGAGAATGTGGCCGTTGACGGTGGTGGACGACCATCCTGAAGGGGAAAGTCGTCCGTCCTGCCGCCGTCAGTTCTCCAACGCCTGCATGACGAGATGGCTGTCGACATATTGGACCATGCTGGCGATCTTGCCATCGGATACGCGGTAGAGATGGGCAAAGCTCGCGGTCATCGACTTGCCCGTGGCCTTGTAGGTGCCGGAATAGAAGCCGAAGGCGGCTACGCGATCGCCGTCCTCCAGATAGGTGTGGACTTTGACGCTGTAGCCGATCCATTCAGTGGCGAGCCTGTGGAAAACACCGGCGATGATGGCGTCGGTTCCGACATAGGTACCGGCATAGGGAAAACCTTCGGCTTCCGTCCAGGTCGCATCGGGCGCCAGGGCCGCAACTAAGTTGCGGCCATTATCTTCCGAGGTGCCCTCATACGTGGCACGGATGAGATCGAGATTTGCACCCATGACCGGTCAGCCCCACTTCATCTCGCCCGTGGCGACCTTGGAGCCGATGTCCAGAGCAATGCCCATGCCGAGGCCCGGGAAGCGCGCTTCCATCGCCGCCTTGAGCCCGGCTGAGCCCTTGGCCTTGGCCAGTTCTTCCTCGAACGCCTTCAGATAGGCAAGGGTATGCGCGACACCTGAAAGGTCAGTCGACGCTTCCGGGGTCATATGGCCGGCGACCACGATTGCCGGTTTGCGGGCTGCGATCTTCTCGAGATTGGCGATCCAGGCGGCCCGCAGTTCGGCGCTGTTGGTGTCCGCAGTCCAGACATGGACGCCATTGAAGATCAGCACGCCGCCGAATACGGCGTTCAGCGACGGGACGAAGAGATAGCGCCGGTTGGCAAGTCCTTCCGCTTCGACGATCTCGATCGTCTCGCCATCCACCGTCAGCGTCTTGCCGTCAAAGGCTTCCGGCATGACGACGTCGGCCAGCGTCTGCGGGCCGTTTTCCTTCAGCTGCGGACCCCAGACGGCGAGCTTCTTCTCGACGCTGCCCTTGATGGCGGCAACGGTTGCCGAGGCGGCGATTACCTTGGCATCCGGGAAAGCCGCCTTGATCGGCCCAAGGCTGAAATAATAATCCGGATCGGACTGGCTGATGTAGATCGTGGTGAGCGTCTTGCCAGTCGCCTTGATCGCGTCCGCCAGCGCCTTGCCGTCTGGGAGCGTGAAGCCGCCGTCGATCAGTACGGCTTCCGTCGCACCGGAAACCAGAACGGGAGCACGGAAAAAGCCGTTCTGTCCGGCGGGGAAATGCTTCCAGGTCAGGGTTCCGGCTGCATGGCCAAGTCCTGCAGGCGCAAAAACGGCGGTGGCGCCTGCGGCGAGAGTGGTTTTCATGATCGTTCTCCTTGTAAACATGGACTGTCTCCGGTGTTTCGTTCGCTATCTGGGGCTGAGAGATGACGGCCTTGCAGGCCTTGCCTCTCCTGCCTCGCTCCTTGTGAAGCCAAAGATGACACGGCGGGATAGAACGAAGAAGACCAACAAATACGACAGAATGTATGCTAGGAGTTGACAGTCGCGCGGGGGCTTTTATGCAAGAAGCGAGAAATCTCAACCGGCTCGCCTATTTTGTCGCTGTCGTCGACGCCGGATCTTTCACCCGGGCGGCGGAGTATCTCGGCATAACCAAGGCAGTCGTCAGCCAGCAGGTTGCCAGGCTCGAACAGGAGGTCGGCACGACGTTGCTGATGCGCACGACGCGGCGGGTCCAGCCTACCGAGGCAGGACAGATGTTTCACGCCCGTTGCGTGTCGATCCTCAGAGAGGCCGAGGATGCGCTGGGGGAACTGGCTCAAGCCAGGTCGGAACCCAAGGGCCTGTTGAGGATCACCGCACCCTACGACTATGGCACGTCGGTAGTCGTGCCTTTGGTCACCGCCTTCACGTCCCGCTATCCGGATTGCAGGGTGGAACTCAATCTCAGCGACAGGATGGTCGATCTGGTCTCCGAGAACATGGACCTCGCTATTCGCGTCGGGTGGCTGGCTGACTCAAGCCTCCAGGCCAGACGGATCGGCTTTTTCCGGCAATACCTTGTCGGCCCGCCTCAGTTTGCCACACGACTAGCGGAATTAAACGGGCTCGCCGATTTGCCCGCCCTGCCCTTCGTTGCCAATAACGCGCTGCGAGAACCTTTGGAATGGACGTTTACGCGCGGTGATCAGGAGGCACTCACGGTGCGGTTCAAGGCGTCTATCGCGATCAATACCACGCCGGCGGTCATGGAAGCAGTAAGGCAAGGTGGCGGATTGTCCGTGCTGCCGGATTTCCTCGCGACTGCTGACTTGGCCGATGGACGCCTTATTCACGTCCTGCCTGAATGGCAGCTGCCGTCGGGCGGCGTCTTCACGGTCTATCCGGCTGCACGTTTTCGCCCGCCTAAGGTTTCCGCATTCGTGGACATGCTGATAGCGGCGTTGAGAACGGAAACACCGCGCGCGGAATAGGCCGATGGCCACTTGACAGATTTTTCAATTAACCCATAGTAGAAATTGGTCAGACAATCTGACCGCCTGCGCATCAGAGGAGTGATGCGCTCGGAGGAGTTCGATGTTCGTGGCCTTGGAGCCGCGCCGGCTTTATCGCCAGGTTGCGGAGCAGATTCGTACGCTGATCGATACGGGGGAGCTGAAGCCGGGTTCGAGGCTTCCGCCCGAACGAGAGCTTGCCGAGCGATTTTCCGTTTCCCGGCCGACGGTCCGCGAGGCTCTGATCGTGCTCGAGGTCGAAGGCCGGATTCAGATCCGGATGGGATCCGGCGTCTATATCAGCAGCGCTCCGCGACAGCCCGCCAGCGTCCTGCCGAACGACGAAGGAGGCGGCCCCCTCGAAATCCTTCAGGCGCGGTGCCTGATCGAAAGCAGCATCGCGGAGGAGGCCGCGCGTCTGGTGACGCCCGACGGCATCGCCCGGATCGATCTGCTTTTGGAGCGCATGGAGCAGTCGCTGGACGACGGCCCGGTCGCTCTTGCCTGCGACCGCGATTTTCACACGGCGATCGCCGACATCATCGGCAATTCGGCCCTGAAGCACTTCACCGGGCTGATCTACGATACGCGGATGTCGCCCTATTTTACGAAGCTCGCCAGCTATTTCGAAGGGCCGCACACATGGAAGCTGGCGCTCGAGGAGCACCGCGTCATTCGTGACGCCATCGCAGCGGGAGACCCTGCCGCGGCACGCGAGGCCATGCGCCGTCATCTGACGCTGGCGCAAAAGAGATTCTCGGAAAGCTTCGAGGAGGAGCAGACCAGAGAAGACTGACCTCCACCACTGCGGTGGGGTCGACCATACAGTTCCGTTTCACTGGGAGGAAAGAATGAAACACCGACTGAAGACATTGCTTGGCGCCGCCGCAGTCATCATTGCATCGACGCTTTCGGCGCATGCCGAAACCGTGCTGAAATGGGCTCATGTCTATGAGACATCCGAGCCTTTCCACACCGACTCCGTCTGGGCCGCCGGCGAAATCGCCAAGCGGACCAATGGCCGTTACAAGATCGACGTATATCCGGCTTCACAGCTTGGAAAAGAAGCCGACATCAACCAGGGCCTCAAGCTCGGCACCGTGGATATCATCATCTCCGGCTCCAGTTTTGCGGCGCGCGATTACAAGCCGATCGGCGTCACCTATTATCCCTATATCTTCCGCGATGCGAGCCACCTGATCGCCTATACCAAGAGCGACATCTTCAAGCGTCTCGCCAAGGGCTATGAAGACAAGACCGGCAACCATATCGCCGCCGTAACCTATTACGGAACGCGCCACACCACATCCAACAAGCCGATTTCCAAGTGCGCCGACCTGCAGGGCGTGAAGATGCGCGTGCCGGATGTTCCAGCCTATCTCGCCATGCCGCGGGCCTGCGGCGCCAATACAACGCCGATCGCCTTTGCCGAAGTTTACCTCGCCCTGCAGAATGGCACGGTCGACGCGCAGGAAAATCCGCTGACCACGATCGAGGCGAAGAAGTTTTATGAGGTGCAGAAGAATATCGTCCTGACCGGCCATATCGTCGACCACCTCAACACGCTGTTCTCGAAGAAGCTCTGGACCAGCCTGTCAGACGAGGACAAGAAGATCTTCTCCGACGTCGCGCAGGAAGCCAGCGTGCGTTCGTCGAAAACGATCGACGCCCGTGAAAAGGAACTGGTCGACGAGTTCAAGAAGAAGGGCCTGACCGTGACGGAAGTCGACAAGGCGGACTTCCTGAAGAACGTCGTCGAAAAGGTCAAGCTCGAGGAGTTCGGCTATGAAAAGGCCGACTGGGAAGCAATCCGCGCAATCAAGTAAGCCCATGGCGCGGTCTTCGGGCCGCGCCTGTTCGACAATTCCTTCCATTGCGCATGGGACCTGCCGTTTCGGCTGGTCACCAGGCGGGCCCGCCGCACCTTTCTGGAGGCTGCGGCGGCTCGCCCGGCCGGCGAACGTTTTCCCGGCGCAGTGAGGTTCATACCCGGACAGGATGCTATCGATGTCAGCGTCGCAGGAAATTCATACCAAGGTCACGCCTGAAGAACTTGCCCATACATTTGACGAGGCGCCAACTGAGGCCAATCTCAGCACTTATGCGTTCGAGGATTGGATCACCCTGGCCCTTTTCTGGCTGATGACGGGTTGTGTCTTCCTCCAGTTCTTCACACGCTACGTCCTCAACAACAGTTATGCCTGGACAGAGGAAATCGCCGTCAACTGCCTGATCGGCGTGGTGTTCCTGGGCGCCGTGATGTGCGTGCGCACATCACGCCATATCCAGGTGGATGTCCTCTATCATTACCTGCCCGCCCGCGTGACCCGCGTGATGGCGACGGCGGTGGATCTCATCCGCATCGGCTTCTTCCTCTACGGATCATGGCTGATGTGGCGTTACATGGAGATCGTGGCGGACGAGGAGATGGTGACGGTGCAACTGCCGCGCAACATCGTCTTCTATTCCGTGCTTGCCGCCTTCGTGCTGATGCTGCTGCGCTCGATCCAGGTCTTCATCGCCAACATGCGCCGGGGTTACTCCGTTCTGGAGCGACCGGAAGCTTTCCAGAGCGTGGAGGATTGACGCCATGTTGCTGCTCATAGGTTCGTTTCTTGCCCTGATGCTGATCGGACTTCCGGTCGCCGTCTCCATGGCCGTGTCATCGGTCCTGTACATTGTCTTCTATGACGTCGCGCCCGACATCATTGCCGCGCAGCGGCTGATTGCCGGCGTCGAAAGCTTTCCGCTTCTGGCCGTTCCCTTCTTCATCCTCGCCGGCAACCTGATGAATATCGCGGGCGTCACCGGCCGCATCTACGCCTTCGCCGTTGCCCTTGTCGGCTGGATGAAGGGTGGCCTCGCGCAGGTGAACATCATCGGCTCGGTGGTGTTTTCCGGCATGTCGGGAACGGCACTGGCAGATGCCGCAGGCATCGGCACCATCGAGATCAAGGCCATGCGCGATCACGGCTATCCGGTGGAAGCGGCCGTTGGCGTTACCGCGGCCTCTGCCACGCTCGGGCCGATCTTTCCGCCGTCGCTGCCCTTCGTCATCTACGGCATGATGGCGAATGTCTCGATCGGCGCTCTCTTCATGGCCGGCATCGTGCCCGGCGTCGTGATGACGGTGCTGATGATGGTCACCGTGGCGATCTTTGCCTACGTCAAACGCTGGGGCTCGGATGCCCCGTTCAGCATCAAGGGCCTGATCGGCGCGTCGTCGGAGATCCTCGTCGTGATGATGGTCCCGGCCACCATCTGGGTTCTGATCACGCTCGGCCTGTCGCTCAACTTTGCCATTTTCATTGCACTGGCCGTGCTGCTGATATGCGACTGGTATTTCAACTTTTCCGCGGTGATGGCGCTGATGACCCCGGTCATCCTGATTGGTGGCATGACCATGGGCTGGTTTACGCCGACGGAAGCAGCCGTCGCGGCCGTTCTCTGGTCGCTTTTCCTCGGCATGGTGCGCTACCGGACCATGACATTCAGGACGATCGCAAAGGCGAGCTTCGACACGATTGAAACGACGGCATCCGTGCTGTTCATCGTGGCCGCAGCCTCCGTGTTTGCCTGGCTTTTGACCGTCAGCCAGACGGCGCAGCTTCTGTCGAATGCGATTCTCTCCATCACCAGCAACAAATGGATCTTCCTGATCCTGGTGAACCTGCTGATGCTGTTCGTCGGCTGCTTCCTCGATACGATCGCGGCGATTACCATCCTCGTCCCGATCCTGCTGCCGCTGGTCAAGCAGTTCGGTATCGATCCGGTGCATTTCGGATTGATAATGACGCTGAACCTGATGATCGGCCTCCTGCATCCGCCGCTCGGCATGGTGCTCTTCGTCCTGTCGCGTGTCGCGCGACTATCCGTCGAGCGTACGACGATGGCGATCATTCCCTGGCTGGTGCCGCTCATCATCGCCTTGCTGCTGATCACCTTCATCCCGGCCATCACTCTCTGGCTGCCG
Source organism: Neorhizobium sp. BETTINA12A (assembly GCF_023006485.1). Classification (NCBI taxonomy): domain Bacteria; kingdom Pseudomonadati; phylum Pseudomonadota; class Alphaproteobacteria; order Hyphomicrobiales; family Rhizobiaceae; genus Neorhizobium; species Neorhizobium sp. BETTINA12A. Next base: position 73,949 of record NZ_JALBGW010000006.1, on the reverse strand, counting down.
ACGGAGATGGGACTGATCCGCTGAAACCCGGTCCCGTACGGCTTTCTGACGCGTACGGGGCACGATCTCTCTGAAAGAGAAAGGCATCGCATGAAGACGCGCGTCGCTCGTCTCCACGGTATCCGTGACATCAGGATCGAAGATCTTGATTACCGCAAGCCCGGCCCGGGCGAAGTGCTGCTGGCCATGGCGGCGGGCGGCATCTGCGGCTCGGACCTGCATTATTACCAGGATGGCGGGTTTGGGCCGGTGCGGGTTCGCGAACCCATCATCGCCGGCCACGAGGCCTCGGGCTTCGTCGAAGCCTTGGGCGAAGGGGTTTCCGGGCTCAATCTTGGGCAACTGGTAGCGGTCAACCCATCGCAGCCCTGCGGCCATTGCCAATACTGCCGGATCGACCAGCCGATCCATTGCCTCGACATGCGTTTCATGGGCTCGGCCATGCGCCTGCCGCACGAAAACGGCATGTTCCGCGAGAGGCTGGTCGTTCCGGCGATCCAGTGCCATCCGGTGGGACGTGACGTGTCGCCGGGCGAGGCTGCCTGTGCGGAGCCGCTTGCGGTGTGCCTGCATGCCGTCGCCCTGGCCGGAGACCTGTCGGGTCGCAACGTGCTGGTCACGGGGGCAGGCCCGATCGGGCTTCTGACGGTTGCCGCCGCCCGGCATGCGGGTGCCGCGAGAATCGTGGTGACGGATCTGGCTGACGCAGCCCTGTCGCGGGCGCCGTCAATGGGAGCGACCGAAACGATCAACGTGGCCTCCGATCCGGACGGGCTCCTCCCCTTCCAGGAGAACAAGGGCAGCTTCGACGTGGTGTTCGAATGCTCGGCTTCAGGTGCGGCCCTGCGATCGGCATTTGCCGCGATCAAGCCGCGCGGAACCCTCGTCCAGGTCGGCGTGACCGGTGACATGACGATCCCGCTGAATGCGCTGGTCGGCAAGGAGATCGTCTGGCGCGGCTCGCAGCGCTTCCATTCCGAATTTGCCGAGGCGGTCGATCTGATCGCCACGCGGCGCATCGACGTGCGGCCGATCATCTCGCACAGTTTCCCGCTTGATGCGGCGACCGCGGCTTTCGAACAGGCCGAGGACCGTTCCAGGGCCTGCAAGGTGCAGATCACATTTAAACAAACTGAGAAAGCGTGAAGGACGAGACATGAGACATACGTGGCGCTGGTTCGGCCCGGTCGACAAAGTGAGCGTAAGAGACGCGGCGCAGGCCGGCGCGGAAGGCATCGTTTCGGCGCTCCACCACATTGCGACCGGCGAGGTCTGGCCGGTCGACGAGATTTCCAGGCGACACGAGGAGATCAAGGCCGGCGGCCTGGTGTGGGATGTCGTGGAGAGTGTTCCGGTTTCCGAAGACATCAAGACGCAGACCGGCGACTGGAAGCGCCATATCGCCAACTGGCAGGAAACGCTGCGGCGTCTTTCGGCCTCCGGCATCCGCACGGTCTGTTACAATTTTATGCCGATCCTCGATTGGACACGCACGGACCTGCGCTGGGACATGCGCCATGGCGCCAAGGCCATGCGGTTCGACCTGACGGATTTTGCCGCCTTCGATATCCATATCCTCAAGCGTCCCGAGGCTTACAGTGATTACCCGGAATGGCTGCAGGAGGGTGCGGCGGAACGGTTTTCCGAGATGGCCGATGCGAAGATCGCAGCCTTGGGCAAAAACATCGGGGCGGGGCTGCCGGGCTCGGCGGACGGCTATACGCTCGACCAACTGCTGGAAAAACTTCGCTCCTACCAGGGTATCGACCGGGAACGGCTGCAGCAGAACCTCGTCGACTTTCTGACTGAAGTCACGCCCGTGGCGGAAGAGGTCGGCATCAATATCTGCGCTCACGGCGACGATCCGCCCTGGCCGTTGCTTGGCCTTCCGCGCATCCTGTCGACCGAGGCCGATTACGCACATATGCTGGATCAGGTCGGCGCGCGCGCCAATGGCGTGACGCTCTGCACCGGCTCGCTCGGTGCCAGGCCCGATAACGATCTGCCCTTCATCGCCTCGCGCTTTGCCGACCGCATCCATTTCGTGCACCTGCGGAATGTGACACGGGACACCGACACGGTCCCCTGCTCTTTCTTCGAGGACGAACATCTGGAAGGCGGAACGGACATGGTTGCGGTGATCGCCGCACTGCTTTCGGAAGAGGCTCGTCGGCGCGGGGAAGGCCGCGAGGATCATCGCATCCCCATGCGGCCGGATCACGGGCAGGAAATCCTCGACGACCTGACGCGCGGAGCCCAGCCGGGCTACCCCGCCATCGGACGTCTCAAGGGGCTGGCGGAGCTTCGCGGCATCGAGAGAACTCTGACACATGCCCGCTACGGCTTGCGGGCATGATCATGAGCCACCGGTTCGGCATCGCATGTTTGCGGCCGATCTCCGGCGGTTTTCACGGATAGGCCGTCGAGCCGTCCGGCTTGCGGGTGATCTTGCGCTCCCAGTGGATGTAATCGTCCTTGGCCAGCACCTTTTCGTCGATCTCGATACCCCAGCCCGGGCGATCCGGGCGCAGGTTCATATATCCGTCCACCGGCATATAGGGGTCGAGCGCCCAGGGCGCGTGCACATGCGGCTTGAACTCCAGGATCTTGAAGTTCGGCTGGGCTGCGGAGAAGTGGATGTTCACCGCGGTTGCGAGCGGCCCCATCGGGTTATGCGGTGCGACGGTGACATAGTGGGCTTCCGCGATCGCCGCGATGCGGCGCATTTCGCTGACGCCGCCAACGACGCAGATGTCCGGCTGGATGATGTCGGCGCCGCGGGCGGAAAGCAGTGCCAGGAACTCGAAGCGGTTGTAGAGAGATTCGCCGGTCGCCAGCGGCACCGTTACCTTCGACTTCAATTCCGTCCATGCGGGAATATGTTCAGGCCGGATCGGTTCTTCGTAGAAAAGCGGATCATAGGGTGCGATCGCCGCAGCCAGCTGGACGGCCTGGTAAGGTTCGTAGATCTTCGCGTGTGCATCGAAGGCGAATTCGAAATGCGAAGGGGTGATCTCGCGGATCTTGCCGAAATAGTCGCCCGTTTCCTTCACCAGTTCGCCCCAGCGGCTGTTGTGAAGATCGCGGCGATAGGGGCTCAGCTTGAACGCGGTATAACCGTAGTCTTCATGGAGCTTGAGCGTCTGATCGAGCGCGTCCTGTGGATCGGGTGCGGTATAGACACCGCAATAGACGCGGACGCGGTCACGCACATTGCCGCCGAGCAGCATGTAGACCGGCAGACCCGCAGCCTTGCCGGCGATATCCCACAATGCGTGATCGATTGCAGAAATCGCGGCAAGGCCGAGCGCGCCGGGAGGAAACCGGCACTGTTGGTTGAGCTTCAGGACGAGGAATTCCACGCGGCGCGGGTCTTCTCCCTCGATCTGGTGGAAGAAGTAGTCGAGAAGCGGCGGAAGCGCCCAGTCGGGGCCATGATTGTAGCATTCGCCCCAGCCGGAAATGCCTTCGCTGGTCTCGATCTTGAGCAGCAGGCGAGGACGGTCGTCGACGCGCTGCATGTATGTCTTTATTCCGGTAATATGCACCTTGGTTTCCTCCTCAGGCGGCAAGCGTTTCGGTTTTGACGCGATCGACGATGGTCCGCAGGATCCGCCGCTCATCTTCGTTGAGGGCGACGACGCCCGGAATGCGCACCGGTCCGACATCGGTGCCGAGCATGCCGAGCGCTTCCTTCACAACCGTCACGTTGGCGCCGTTATTGTATTTCGTGCGCAGCGTTTCGAAGCCGGCGATGCTGTCGATCAATTCTCGCGCCGTCGCATAATTGCCCGCCTCCAGCGCCCGGTGGATGGCGTGCGAGCGTTCGGGGAAGACGTTGACGAGACCCGAGGTGAAGCCCTTGGCGCCCATGGCGTAAAATGCCGGCGCCCAGCCTTCGGCCAGACCGCAGACCCAGATCGCGGGAGCGTCGCGGGTCGCACGAATGACTTCTGCGAGCAGCATCAGGTTCGACGAGGCGAACTTGATGCCGGCGATGTTCGGATGCAGTGCGAGTTTGCGAAAATCCTCGACCGAGAAACTATCGCTGCGCACGTAGGCGATGACCGGTACGGTGCAAAACTCCGCCAGTTCCAGGAAATAGCCGGCCTGATAGGACGGCCCGGCAAACGGGTCCATGGGATGATGGCCCATGATCGCGTCCGCACCTTCGGCAATCGCGTCCTTGGCAAGCGCCTTTGCTTCGGTCAGCGAGCGACCGACGGCGGCGCTCACCAGCGACATGCCGTCGGCCGCCTTGATCGTGGTGGCATGCACGATGCGAACTTCGTCCATAGTGAGCGTGAAGAACTCGCCGGTATTGCCAGCCGCCATCAAGTTGTGGACCTTGGCAACCGCCAGGCGCCTGATCAGCTCTCCCAGCTTTTCGACGTCGACAGTCCCGTCTTGCCGGTAAGGCGTCACGGGAACACCGGAAATGCCGGTCAGCGCCTTTCTTACAGTCTGAAGCCTGTCATTCACGTCCGATATCCTTTTTGCTGCCGAAAACGATGTTCAAATAGGTTTCGCCGGAGCGCACGACATGGTTGCGCATCTGCCGCTCGGCGAGATCCGCATCACCGGTGACGATAGCCTTAGCGATGGCGGTGTGTTCTTCGAGGGCTTTTTGCCGCTCGGCGGGATCCATGTGGATGACGCGGCGGATGCTGGCGTCATAAAATTGCTGCCGCTCGATCAGTTTCGCCAGATAACTGCAGCGCGAACTGCGGTGAATGTGCTCGTGGAATTGCTCGTTGAGGGAAATGAGGCTGTCCGCATCCGCCGAGGTCGTCGCCTTTGCCATCAGGTCGGCTATTGCCGTCAGCTCGGCGCCGGCAGGCTTGCCGATGCGCTTGGCGGCCAGGTGCGCAATCATCGATTCGAGCGCCGCGCGGGCAAGAATCATCTCCTCCGCCCATCCCATATCGAACCGGATGATGACGCCGCGCCGGGGCAGCGCCTCGACCAGGCCTTCCGTCTCGAGTTGCCGCAGCGCCTCTTTGATCGGCGTGGTACTGACGCCGAATTGTTCGGCCAGGCTGCGCTCGTTGACCTTCTCCCCCGTTGCGAACCGCCCCGCGAGGATGGCAGCCCGCAAACTGCGATGGACGTGATCGCGCACCGTCATCTGAAATTTCGGGTCGATCTTCGCAAACGCTTCGGACCGTGGGCTTCCAGTGGGCTCAGGAATCATTTTCGCGAAATCCGTTGACGAGGCGGTGAGCGTACAGCGCCTGATATACCAGATTTCAGATCTATGTCGATACGGGTCGCGTCCTGCTTCGCGTGCCGCCGTTGTGCGCGCCGTCGATCATCATCCGCCCGACCCTCAACATGTCGGGCATCCTCCTCACGGTCGCCGGTCTCGGCTTTCTCGGCCTCGGCGCCAGGGCGCAACTGGTGGTGGGAACCCGCCGACATCGATGACAATCTTCGGCAACATCATATAACAACTATAAACAATCATTCGCGCCGAAGTCGCTTAGACCGTCTCCAGATCATCGATGGAGCGGCATGTTGGTTACGATTGTTTGCATGAAATGGGGCACGGCTTTCACCGCCAGCCATGTCAATGCTCTTTATGCCGGTGTGCTGCGCAACATGGAGGAGCCGTTCGACTTTGTCTGCCTGACCGACGATCGTCGCGGCCTTGCTTCCGGCATTCTCACTCGTCATATCCCGAATCTCGGCTTGCCTGAGCAGGCGTGGAGACGAGGGTGCTGGCCCAAGATCGGCGTGTTTGCCCCGGGTCTTTTCCCGCCCGGAGACGTCGTGCTTTTTCTCGATCTCGACGTCATGATCCAACAATCACTCGCCCCGCTGGTCGGCGTGCTTCGGGAGCGCCATCATTTTGTGATCCAACGGGAGTGGAATCCGGATCTCTGGAGCCTTCTCCCAGATAGCTTCAGGCCGGACAGGGGTGCCCAGTCATCCGTCTTTGGGTTTCATGCAGGAGATGTCGATGGAATTTACCACGACTTCGTAGGCAAAGCTGAGGCGATCATCGCGCAATTCAAGAACGACCAGTCCTACCTGACGCAGGCAGTGCGGCAAAAAAGTTACTGGCCGACAGGTTTCTGCGTCAGCTTCAAGAGAAGCTGCACAAAATACTTTCCGATCAATCTGCTTTTGCCGAGGATCAGGCAGCCGCGGAACGCAAAAATCATCGTCTTCCACGGGAAGCCGAGACCTTGGGATACAATGGTCGAAAAAGGCCAGCGGTGGGGATCGAAAAGGCGATTTGGCGTCGGCCCCGTCCCATGGATCGAACAATATTTCAATCAGGCGGACGCGATGTTGGCTTCCCTCACCAATGCTGCAGGCAATTTCGACGCGAGCGCCCATACCTCCGCAGCAAATACCGGCCCAGAGCGGGCAAACCCGCCGAGTTATAGCCATAGCTAAGGTCCTTACTGCACCGATCAAAGCCATCGCCCAGGCGTTCACCGAACCTGCGCGGTGACGCTGTCAGCCTGGAGATCTGCTGGAAACGTTAACCGCGCCAAGAGGCCGGATGACTCCCCGTCCAACAGTTCCAGCGTTCCTCGGTGAGCTTGCACGATTTCCCCAACGATGGACAATCCTAGCCCGAACCCGGCGTTGCCGTCAGTCCTCGCCGCATTCAGCTTGAAGAATGGCTCCAACACCTGTGCACGAGATTGCTTCGGTATCCCGGGGCCATTGTCCGATACGTCGACAACGACCTTGTCTCCGCTTCGCTTCAGCTCGATTGCGACCTTGTCGCCAAATTTCACAGCGTTTTCGCAAAGGTTGGTCACTGCACGCGTTATCGCGAGAGGCTTGCAATTGGCGGACAGATGATTGGGGCCGATATAGTCGACCTTGTGGCCCACATCGTCAAACTCGCTGCAGATCGTCTGCAGCGTCGTTGCCAGGTCAATCGTTTCTACCTGCTCGCGATGATGGTCGTCACGCAGATAGCTGAGGCTCTCTTTGAGGAGACTATCGATGCGAGAGATATCCGCCAGCAACATATCGCGCAATTGCCCGTCGCCGACCCGCTCTATTCGAAGTCTTAGTCTCGTCAATGGCGTGCGCAGATCGTGGCTCACCCCGCGCAGCATCCGCGTCCTGCCGTGGATCATATCGGTGATACGATCGCTCATCCCGTTCAAGGAGCGCGCAACAGCGACGATCTCTACGCTGCCTTCCTCTTCGAAGATTACCCGACCAGACGTGATGTCAGCATTCGCAGCCGCGGAAGCAATCTTCCGTAGCGGCCGCGTGATTGCCCAGACCCCGAACGAAGAAAACAGCACGATCAAAGTAATAACCGCCACCAGATAATCGAGGACCTCGCTCCAGAACGCCGTGCTGGGAAGGCCGTCCAAAACGAGGATTGTTTTATCGTCAATCTCAGCTGAGACGACGCGCTTGTCATCAACAAAGGTTTTCCAGCCGCCGAGTGGCGTCTGTCTCCCATCGGGCGAAAAAAGCCAGTCCATCGTAGCGTCCAGGACGCTTTCCCCCGGCCATGAACTCTTGAACGTTTCCGCCAAGGCGCGAGGTCGCAGAGTGAAGTGCCAACCGGCACGATTGGCTGCTTGAAGAACGATGTCGCGCTCTTCGGGCGTGGCCGTTTTGAGGATGGAGCTTATCGTGAACACACTGTCGGCGAGTTCCTCAACATCAACTAGCGAGTATCCGGTTTCAACCCGCTGCTTGAGAAAAGAGCCGCCTAAAACGGTGATGGCGAGGCTGAGAAGAATGACGCCCGTGATCTGACTATGGATCGTCGATAGGCCTGGAAGCCGGCGAAAGAACATGAGCACCCTTTTGGAATTGAGAAGCGCGCTTGAGCCGAGGCCGCTCGGCGAACCGGAAACATAGTCGAACTCCCTCACAAGATCCCGCGTTTCCTGCTGCGCGATTATTACGTTTTGTTACGGCGGGGCCGCCTCGTTGCCGATCGCGGCGGGCTGCAACAAAGTGCAACAAAAAAACACGCAACCGAGGGCTCCAGCATGAAACACAAGCCATCGCAGGCTCCTCTGTTGGGGGGACTGATAACCTGTTCTGGAGCCCTTATGCTACATCTTAAAAAAGCCAAGCGGCGTCTTTCGCCCCTCGCCTTATGCGCCGCATTCAGCGTTGCGGGATTTTCTCCAAACGCCTATGGCGCCGACCAGACCGCCACCGAGCAGACGCCGGAGCCACCTTTCGACAAGCAGCGTTTCGACAAACGCCAACCGGAGCGCAATTGGAGCTTGATCCTTGGCGCAGGCGCTTCTTACGAGCCTAAATACGAAGGGAGCGACGAATTTGAAGTCAGCCCCATTCCCTTCGTCGTGTTTACCTACGGCAAATGGTTGGAAATCGATCCAGGTGGGATCAGCGTCACTGTCCTGGATCAAGGCGGATTTTCCATTTCCGCTGCGGTTGGCTACGAATCAGGGCGGGATGAGGGTGACGGTGATCGCCTCCGCGGCCTCGGCGACATCGACTTCGCCGCAACAGTCGGCGCAAAAGTCGGCTATGATTGGGGTCCGGTCAAAATCTATGCGAGCGTCGACCAGACCATCAATGGCAGTGAAAGCCTGATCGGAAAGTTTGGGGTAGAGTACTCGGCCCCGGTCACGGAGCGTCTCATTCTGGGCGCACGCGCCGAAGCCACCGTGGCCAATGACAAACATATGCAGGCCTATTTTGGCGTCGATGCCGCTCAGTCGGCACGTTCAGGCCTGCCTGAATATAAAGCGGAAGCAGGCTTGAAGCGTGTCGACCTTTCTGCCTCTGCCACATACGCACTGAGCGATCATTGGTTGGTGCGTGGTGAAGCAGGCATCGGAGTGCTCACCGGAGATGCCGCGGATAGCCCGATCGTCGAGAAGAAGATCCAGCCTTCCGTTTCTGCTTTTGTTGGCTACAAGTTCTAAAGCCGGCGAGCGAAGATAAATGGCGTGTCGCCTGCACGGATCGCATCCGATCCGCAGGCGACATGCGTTGCCGTGCGCAATATGGCAGTTGCGGCGGCGGAGAAAGATCGCGGCCGCTACTTCAGACCTCCTCCACCGACGCGGTGAAAGTATATCCTCCCAGCCTGACCGTCTGCAGGAGCGTTGGCTCGCGAGGATCAGCCTCGATCTTTTGGCGGAGGCGGCTGATATGCACATCAATACTGCGCTCGATCGGCCCAGCCAGCCCGGAATGGGTAAACAAGAGCAGCTCCTCGCGGGTGATGACCCTGCCCGGATTTCTGCAGAACGCCAGCAGAAGATCGAATTCCGTCGTTGTCAAAGCGATGCGAGCGTTGCCGGGGTCGTGAAGCCGGCGCCGCATCGGGTCAATCACCCATCCGTCAAACCGCAGCTTCCTTTGAGCAGAGCTACTTGTCAGGCCGTAAGAGGCGCGACGCAGGAGACTGCGAATCCGAGCGACCACCTCTCTTGGGCTGAAGGGTTTCGTAATGTAGTCATCGGCGCCGACTTCCAGTCCCACGATCCGGTCGACTTCCTCTCCGAGTGCCGTCAACAGGATTATGGGGATCGTTCTTTCCGAACGGATGCGTTTGCAAATGCTTAGGCCATCTTCGCCCGGCAGCATGACATCGAGGATGATCAGATCATAGGAATTGCTGCGAAGCAGGGACTGCATCACGTTTCCGTCCTCGGCCACGGTCGGCAGCATCCCGCTTTCCTGAATTGTCGACGCCAGAAGATTGCCGATTTCGAAGTCGTCTTCCACGATCAATATCTTCGCGGATGCTGAATTGGGCTGCATAGGTCTTTTCCTGTTTAAGGACCCGACAATGGGCCGGCTGCTGGTCCTCGAATATTTCGCTTTATTAAGTTTTGTTACGGTCACTACACGCAGTGATACCAAACGCGTCCAGCCATGGCGATAAGAGCCGCAGCCGCTCGCATCGCGACGCAGAATTGACGTGACCGGCAAAGTGGCGGCGCTGCGGAAAAAACGCTCTGCGATATACGGCAGGGCCGGCCAGGTGGTTGGCCGGCCCTCCATTGGTAGTGCAAGCGTCCTTGCGGCGCCTGCAACCTTCAGATCTCGGCCGACTGGAGGAAGGGCTTGAAGATCCGAGCGGTACGATCGCCAAAGTCGGAAACGATCAGGTGGAGCGACGGGATGACGATCAACGATAGAACCGTGGACACGAGCAGACCGCCAATCACCGCGATCGCCATCGGCGCCCTGAATTCGCCTCCGTCCCCTACCCCGAGCGCGGATGGGGCCATTCCCCCGATCATAGCGAACGTGGTCATGATGATGGGGCGAACTCGCTCCGAACAGGCTTCGATGATCGCATCGACGCGAGACAGCCCATGGGCTTCACGTTCAATGGCGAAGTCCAGGAGCATGATGGCGTTTTTTGTCACGATCCCCATCAGCATCAGGATACCGATGACGACGGGAAGCGAGACGGCGTTGCCGCTCAGCATGAGGCCAGCTGCAACGCCGCCGATCGACAGGGGAAGGGAGGCCAGGATGGTCCAGGGCGCCAGCACGCTTCCGAAGAGGAGGATGAGAACGACAAGCACAAGCATGACGCCCGATCCCATCGCCACCGCAAAGCTTGAGAACACCTCGCCTTCGGTATCGGAATCCCCGGTCGCCTGAATGCGCACGCCCGCCGGCAGGTTCTTGACGCTATTGAGCTGTGTCAGCCTGTCGAGGCCCTGGCCCGACGTCATGCCGTCAGCCATGTCCGCTGAGATTTCGATGCGACGCTGGCGATCGAATCGCTCGATGGCGGCGACCCTCTCATCGAAGCTGACGTCGGCGACGGAAGACAACGGAACCGACGTCCCTCGCGTCGTCGGTACCGACAGCATTTCAAGGGTTGGCAAATCGTCGCGAGCATCCGTCTGGAGCAGCACACGGATTGGGATCTGTCGGCCGCCGTCGATGAAGTTGGGCAGTCGGCTGTCGACGTCGCCCACCGTCGATACGCGGATCGTGCGCGCAAGCTCTGCCGGAGATACACCGATCGTTGAGGCCTTGTCGGGGTCGACTTTCACCCGCAGTTCTGGTCGCGTTGCCGCGTTGTCAGCGGTCGGGTTGACGAAATTTCTGTCAGCGGCGAGCTCCTGCAGTATGTTATCTGCGGCCCGCTGAGCCAGAACGCCATCCGCGGACAGGACAGCGAAAGATATGTCCCGCCCGCCGCGGGTGTTGAGAAAGCGCAGCCTGACGTCCGAAATGGAGGAAAGCGCCTTTTCAAGATCGGCTTGTATCGAGAACGATGAACGGTCGCGGTCGGATTTGTGGAGCAGATCGACCAGGACGACCGCATATCGTACGTCTTCCTGTCCGGCCGTACTCGACCCCGCCCTAACGAATACGCCTTCCACCGCGGGATCCCGCCGGATCAGGGCGGCTATTTCGTCCGTCGCTGCTCGTGTTTCCTGCAAAGCCGCCCCAGGGGGCAGCTCCACCGAAAGGGTCAACCGCCCCGTATCCTCTTCCGGCAAAAAGGCGGTCGGCAGCGAGGTCAGGGCGTATAAAGCCAATGCGAAAGCCGCGAATGCGGATCCGACCGTCATCCATCGCCACCGCAGACTGACCTTCAGCAGTCCCTCATAGGCCGACACCAGGCGCCCTCTCCGAATGTCCGACGGAGGAGCGTTGGTCATGATGTATGCAGCCATGATTGGGGTGATCAATCGGGCCACCAGAAGTGAAAAGAACACCGCTATCGCAACGGTCAGCCCGAATTCTCGAAAGTACAGCCCGACCACGCCGCTCATGAAGCCCACGGGTATGAAGACAGCCATGATCGTTGCGGATATGGCTATGACAGCAAGCCCTATTTCGTCAGAGGCGTCCAACGCAGCCCGGTAGGCGGATTTGCCCATGTCGCGGTGACGCACCACGTTTTCGATTTCAACGATCGCATCGTCCACGAGAATTCCTGTCACCAGGGTGATCGCAAGCAAACTGAGAATGTTGAGGGAAAAGCCCAGGAGATCGATGGCAAAAAGGGTCGGGATGATCGAAAGCGGAAGCGCGATTGCCGCCACGACCGTGGCCCGCCAGTCGCGCAGGAATAGAAATACGACGACGATTGACAATGCCGCGCCCTCATAGAGGGTATGCATGGCCGAGTTGTAGTTGCCCGCCGTGTAGGACATATTGTCGTCGACCAGCTTGAAGCGGATCGACGGCTGTTCGAGATGTAGCTTCTCCAGTGCGACGGCCACTTCCTCCGCAACAGCGAGCTCGCTCGAACCCTTTGAGCGATAGACCGCGAAACCTACAACGTCCTCCTGATCCAAAGTCGCAAAGGCGCGGGCCTCCGTGATCGTATCCTGGACGCTGCCGACATCTTCCAGTTTCACACTGGCGTCGTCCGACAGGAGGATGCGAGAACCACCCAGTTCTGCAATCGTCTGCGCCGCCGCGGCGGTCGTCAGCGTCCGTTCTCTGCCATTCAGGTTGCTGCGGCCCCCGGAACGATCCAACTGGCTTGCGATGAGGCTTTCGTTAACGGCATTCGCCGTCAGGGAGAGCGCCTGCAATCGCGAAGGATCGAGTTCGACATGGATTTCCCTGTCAGCACCTCCGACACGATCAATGCGGCCAACGCCCTTCAGACCCTGCAACTGCCGGGCAACAACATCGTCGACGAACCACGAAAGCTCAGCAACGGTCATGTCCTGGCTTGTCACGGCATAAGTCACCACCGCCTGCGCTTCTTCCTCAGCCCGTTCGATGACAGGCTCATCTATTCCATCGGGAAGATCGCTGCGGATTTTCGCAACCGCGTCGCGGACGTCACCCATGGCGCGGTCTGGCGAAATCACGCCCAACTCAAATTCGACAGCGGTAACGGAACGGCCTTGAGTGACCGTCGACTTGATCTCTTCCACGCCTGCAAGAGACGCTACCGCGTCTTCAACAAGACGAGTGAGTTCAGTCTCCAACTCGCTCGGCGCGCCGCCGGGTTGGTCGATGGTCACATTCACCGCCGGCTCGTCGATGGTCGGGAAGTAAGTAACGGGCAGCCGTGAAAAGCTGTAAAGACCCGCGGTGACAAGGAGTAGGAATAGGAGGATCGAAGGAAGCGGGTTGCGAATTGCCCAGGCCGATATGTTCATTGAAGTCGAGCTCCGAGCCGATTTGGCGTAGATGTGGAGGCGTCGGCACGCGTTGCCGGTGTCGCGGCCAATACGGGCCTCACCCGCTCCTGTGCCTTCAGGAAGGCACCTGATTTCAGGACTACCTCCTCTCCCTCCCGGATGCCGTCGACGATTTCCACGAAGCCGCCTTGCTGTGATCCGATGTGGACCGGGCGGATATCCACGAGCCCGTCTGAAACGACGTAAACGTTGTGGCCGGCCGCCGTGCTTTTGACGGCCGTTCCCGGGAGGAGAACATTCTGCCGGTCTTCGACACTGATGTTACCCCGCGCAAAGACGCCTGGGATAAGTCCGGCCTTGTCTGCAAGTTCGATCCGCACCGTCCCGCTTCTTGTCTTGGGATCGAGTTGCGCGGCATTCAACCGGACGGTTCCCGCGATGGCTCGGTCGCGTCCTGGCAAGGTAATTTCGGCGCTCATGCCTTCGCGCAGCCGAACGAAGCTTGTCTCCGTCACCTGCGCCACGAACTCGATATCATCATCGTCAGCAATGACAAAAAGAGGGTCGGCGGAGCTCGATGTCATCCCCCCGACACGCGCTTTCCGGCTCAAGATCCGACCCGAGCTGGGGGCCCGCAGGGTGCTTCTCTGAACAGTCAGTTCGATTTGCCGCCGCTCGCTGGCGATCAACTGTTGATCTGCGTTGGCGAGCTCCAACGATTGGCGCGCCAGTCGCAATTCCGCGACGGCTCGGGCGTGAGCATTCAGGTCTTCCTCGAGGACATTGTCGGCGATCGCTCCTTTTGGCTGTAGCGAGCGGCTGCGTTCCAGCTTCTTGCGCGCTTCGGCTTCGGTAACCATCGCCACCTCTATCTTGCTGCTCTCAACCGCCACGGCAGCACGCGCGCGAAGGAGGCTCACCGCATTCTTGTCCAGCAACATCAGTGCTTCGGTCGTGTCCAGGAGCGCGAGCGCCTGGCCGCGTTCAACATGTTGCCCGGCCTCTACCAGAATCTGCCTGACCTCCTTGCCGACGACGGCGGGATAGACTTCGATCTCTTCCCGCGCCGCGAGCGAACCAACCACCTCGATCCTTTCCGTCAGCGCGCCTCGCTTGGCGACGATCGTCGTCACCGGCATTTGAGCGTCTGCGGACGCCACTGTCGAAAACGCACATGCAAGCATCGCTGCTTTACCGAAAAGCGCGCAGCAGCGTCGAAGCGTGGATGATACGGTCGATAACGCGATCATGGAGTGGACCTTTTAACTGGGCCGGCGAGCGCCCTGGCTTGTTTGGTCACACGATAGCGATGGGGAGGAGCCGCACTGTGTAGTCGCATTAAGAAATGTTGCGGCCCGCTCGTGCCTCGGATCCTCAAGAGGCGCGGCCCGCTAAACTCGGCGGCTGGAAGTAGGACTAAAGGCTGGCCTGCTGCGGGGCTAAAGTCTGAATCGCGGTGTCGGCCACAGTTTGGTCGGATTTTGCCTGAACTTTTCGAACTGCAAAAATAGGTTTTCGGGGTTCCAAACAAAGCACGGCGGCAAAATACAAGCGAAGCGGGAGTTATCACAAGTTCTGCTCAACTGGGGGCTCCATGCTTCATGCACGCGACCGACAATTGGATGGTCTTAGAACTCTTGCCATCTCAATGGTTCTATACGCGCATTTTTTCGCGGCCGACGGGTCGCATTGGGGCCATATCGGCGTACGCCTGTTCTTCGTCCTCAGCGGCTTCCTGATAACGCGAGTTTTGCTGGAAGCGCGCTCTACCGCCCAGTTCGAACCACGCACCGCGATAGGATCGTTCTATATTCGCCGGGCGCTACGCATATTTCCGCCGTACTTTGCGGTGCTGAGCTTCGTCTGGCTAGTCAATCTCGAGCAGGCGCGCGGCAGCATCAAATGGCATGCCCTTTACCTCTCGAATTTCTGGTATGCCCTTCGCGATGAATGGACGCCCTGGGTACTTTGTCACACCTGGAGCCTGAGCATCGAAGAGCAGTTCTACGTCGTGTGGCCGCTCGTCATCCTGCTCGCCCCGCGCCGCTGGCTTGAGCCGATCTGCATGGCTCTCATCGCATGCTCGCTTGCCTATCGGTTCTATTGGCCGTTCACGGGGACCCCTTCGCTCGCGCGGGATCTCCTTCCTCCGGCGTCGATGGACGCCCTGGTGGCCGGCGCGCTCCTTGCGCTCCATCGAGCGCGATCTCAGACATTGCCGCGCTGGATGCGGCTA
This sequence comes from Neorhizobium sp. BETTINA12A, assembly GCF_023006485.1. Classification (NCBI taxonomy): domain Bacteria; kingdom Pseudomonadati; phylum Pseudomonadota; class Alphaproteobacteria; order Hyphomicrobiales; family Rhizobiaceae; genus Neorhizobium; species Neorhizobium sp. BETTINA12A. Next base: position 58,655 of record NZ_JALBGW010000006.1, on the reverse strand, counting down.
AGCTCGGCACCCTTGCTTGTTGCAACAGCCATTTTGATGTGGCTGAAACCGCTCCCACTGTCACCGACGCTCGCCTGGATGAATTGGATCGGCTTGGAGGTTCTTCCTCTTATACCGCTCACTGCCCTGGTCGGATACTCTTCGTCGGGCCTGCGGGGAACTCCCGGCCGTCTATTGGAATTGCCCCCGATGACCGCTGTCGGACGTGTCAGCTACGGGGTTTACCTGTTCCATCCAATCGTCCTCTCCTTCGTCGTAAGCGCACAGCCGTGGATTCCGTTCAACGTCTCGGAACAGGGTTTCGGACGCCTCATCTTAGGAACCACGGGAACGTTGGCATTGGCGGCGATCTCGTGGCTGGCGTTCGAAAAACCACTTAACCAGTTCAAGCGCTATTTCCCATACGTCCCCCAAAGAAGGCTTCAACCGACGTATGACGCGCCGTCTGCCACAGCCATTTCGAAGGCTGGGCAAGTACAGGAACTTCAAATTGCCACGCCATTGCGAGTCGAACGATGTCCTCCCCGCTGATCTCCGTCGTATTGCCCGTTTACAACGGCGAACCTTATCTCGCTGCGGCGGTCGAGAGCATTCTGCGCCAGGACTACAAGCGCTTTGAGATCGTCGCCATCGACGACGGCTCGAACGATCTCTCGCTGGATATTCTGCGCCGATATCAGAAGCTTGACGATCGCGTTCGCATTGTCTCACGCGAGAACCGCGGGTTGATCGCGACCTTGAACGAGGGCATCGCCCTGGCTAGAGGTGACCTGATCGCCCGAATGGACGCGGATGATATCTCCTATCCAACCCGCTTTTCCCGCCAGGTCGCACTCTTTGAGCAGCAGCCCCAGCTTGCGATCTGCGGAACGGAAGTCGATCGGCTTCTCGGCAACCGCGTCGTGCGCAGCACGCCAAATCCCATTTATCAGTCAGGAGATTGGCACATACTGTCGCTGTTCTTCACGATCTTCCTGCATTCGACGGTGATGTACAATCGCAAGATCATTCCGGAAGATATGCTGGTTTATGACGCAAGCTATGTCCATGCGGAGGACTTCGATCTCTTCAGGCGCATTACCCGCGCGTTTCCGGCGGCGATGATCGACGAGGCCCTGATCGCCTATCGTATCCACAGCGACAGCGTTACCAACAAGCACAGGCGACAAATGCGCCGAACGCACCTGAAGATCGTCGCCGAGAACCTCGAACGCGAGGCTCTTAACGACGATCCCGGTGCTCTTCTTGCTATCGGCGCAGCCGTTACGCCGGAAACGGTGCGCCGAGCCGCCGATTGCGTGCTCGCGATCGAAGAAAAGGTCGCCGAGCAAGTTGGTGCGAGCGCTCGCAGCTACGCAGAGGGCGCCTTGTGCTTCTTCTATTTCCTCTACCAATTCATTGCCGATGAGCAACGTCCGGAGTTGACCCACGCATTTCTTATGCGAACGGGAAAATGGGACGTCATCCGACGGCGGGAGCGTTATGGCCTTCGAGCCGCCGTCGCTGCGCCCTGGTTGAGCCGCATGTCGGAAGAGGCGATCCGGAGGCTCGATGGGGTGGCAAGGTACTATCAATCGGTGCCGGCCAAGACGGTGTTGCCGCTTCGAGGGCTCGCCTGATGTCCAGGGAGCATCCCCCCTTGTCCCCCGATGGGGGTCACCCCATCGATGCAAGCTTTATCGTCTGCACCCGCAACAGGGCAGCCGCGCTCGAGGCATGTATCAGCTCGATCGAAGCCGCCTGCGAAGCCTGTTCCCTAAACTGCGAACTGGTGGTGGTCGACAATGGATCCACCGACGATACAGCCACGCGTTTATCCCGTATCGCGGCGAAATCCGCTGTTCCCGTCAGATGGATGGTGGAACTGCGGCCTGGCCTTGCTGCCGCGCGCAATACGGGAATGGAGCGGGCGCGAGGCAGGCTTCTGATCTTTATCGATGATGACTGCGTCATCGAGAGCACGTACCTCCAGGATCTGAGCCGACATTATTCGGCCGGTGAGCGATGTATTGTCCGGGGTGGCCGCGTCGATCTCGGCAGCCCGCACGATCTGCCTTTCACAATCAAGCGGTCGCGATTCCGGGCCCGTTTCACGCCGGATGTTCATCCCGGCGGGTTCGTGCTTGGCTGCAACATGACCATGCATCGAGAAGCGGCAGCCCGCATCGGGCGCTTTGACGAACGGTTCGGGGCCGGCGGCCCGCTACGGTCCGCAGAAGACACGGATTACCTCGTCCGTGCCTATCAACTCGGCATTCCAATCGAATATGTTCCCGACATGACGGTCCAGCATTTTCACGGGCGAACCACACGCGATGCAATCGAACAACTTCACCGGGATTACAGCCTTGGAAACGGCGGTCTTTGCATCAAGCATGCGTTCAAGGCTCCCTGGCTGCTTCGTCATTTCTGCTGGACGACCCGATCGGCCTGGCGCGAACTGTTCGGCGGCTACCGTTTCGATCCGGAGATTTCCCTCTCCCACCTGACGATCGTGGGCATGAACCTGGTCGGAGCAGCCAAGTTTGCCTTGCTTGCCATTCGGTGGCCCAAACAGGCGGATCCCGGTACGACCAGCCGTCTGCCCCGCCCGCAACGGGAATCGCCGCCATGCTAGATGTCCTCACATCGAGTTCTCACCTCCTGCGCAACGCTCTGGGGAAAAACACCGGCCTGCTGGCTATCGTCGTCATCCTGGGACTGAGCAGCGCCGTTCTCGAAGGCACCGGCATCGGTCTTGTCATCCCCATGCTCAGCATCATTGCCGGTGAAAATGATGCTTCGGGAATGGCCGGCCTTTCCGCCGTTTTTCAGCGGGTGGGAACCGGGCTGGACGATCAGACCCGGCTGATCGTCATCGCGGCCGCCATTCTCGGATTGATCACCGTGAAGAACGTGCTGGCTTTTGCCAACGCGGTGCTTGCCAATTTCATATACGGCAAGGCCGGCCATTCGATCCGGAACCGTCTCGCCGACCAGCTTTTGACGATCGGCTACCCGTTCTTCCTGCAACAAAGCCCGGGGCGGCTGCTGAACATCATCTCCAACGAGTCCTGGCGGGCCTCGGATGCGGTCCAGACCATCCTTGCGGCGATCGTGAATGCATCGGCGGCCGTTATCCTGCTCGCATTTCTGCTGCTTCTTTCGTGGCAGATGTCGCTGTGTGTCACACTTGGGCTTGTCCTGATCCAGGCCATCCATGCTTTGCTATCGGCAGGCCTGAAGGGCCCGAGCCGCAACGTCACGTCGTTCAACAGTGAACTTGCCGCGAGGATGCTTCACCTCGTTCATGCCGGGCGCCTCGTCCGCGCATTCGGGCAGGAACGGCGTGAAGGAACGATCTTCGATGGGGCTTCGAATGCCGTGCGAAAGGCGGGTTTCGTTCTTAACAGCCGCCAGGCAGCTCTCCCACCGCTAACCGAAGTCCTGCATTCCGCCCTCTTTCTGGGTGTGGTTGTCAGCGCATGGCGGGTTGGGGTCGGTTTCCCGGTCATCGTGGCTTTTGTCGTCCTGCTTTATAGGCTACAACCGCATGTCCGCGCGCTGCAGATGGCCTGGAGCCAGATTCAGGGATGGAGTGGGGCGCTGGAAGAAGTCGGATGGCTGCTGGATTCCTCCGACAAACCAGCGGCGCCCCAGGGTAGCCACCCCATCCAGGGGCTCCGCCGGCAGATCAAGTTCGACCAGGTGACATTCAGGTATCCGGGTTCCAGCACACGGCCCGTGGTCCTGCATTCGGTAAGCTTCGACATTCGCCAGGGCCGCTCGACGGCAATTATCGGACGGTCGGGCGCCGGCAAGAGCACGATCGTCAATCTCCTATGCCGGTTTGTGGAGCCTGATCGGGGGAATATTCTTGTCGACGGCATTCCACTCGACCAAATCGATCCCGCTGCGTGGCGCCGACAGATTGCGCTTGCCAGCCAGGATCTTGAACTGGTGGATGGCACCATTTTCGAGAATATCGTCTACGGCCACGAGGCCTCGCTTCCCGCGGCGGAAAGCGCGGCCAGACTTGCCGAGGCGCATGAATTTATCGAGAAGCTGCCTGACGGATATGAAACTGTCGTCGGCTACCGGGGAGCGAGCCTGTCTGCCGGTCAACGACAGCGGATCGCCTTGGCAAGAGCTCTGGTCCGCGATCCGGAAATCCTGATCCTCGACGAGGCCACGAATGCCATGGACGGCTTGTCCGAGGCATCGATCGTGGAGACGTTGAAATTAAGAGCCGGGCGCCGCACCACGATCGTTGTCAGCCATCATCACAGCACCATTTCCTTCTGCGACGAGGTTGTCATTCTTGGTGCCGGCCGCGTCCGCAATCAGACGCCCTTTGCCGAAGTGGCAACCTTAAGCATGGAACAGCTTTACGAACATGAGATGTCGCATGGCAGCCAATCGTGAAAATCCCGTTCAAATCCGCAAAGTTGCTGCGCTCTCACAATCAACTGCCAGGCGATAATCGACGCTGCCCCTGATGATCTGACGATCGGGGTGTGTCGGCAGCGGCCTCGCTCTGAAACATTCGGACATCTGAGCGAAGGCCACCGTTCGTTTTGAAGGACAAACCCTTTAGTCGCCGCGCGGATTTCTCATCACGCGCAGCCTCCGAGCTCATCCTCGATGTGGACCCGGATGATCTCGTCGAAATTTTTCTCCGCAGTAAAGCCGAGGGCGGTGGCGCGTTTTGCCTCGAAACCGGGCGCCCAGCCCGCAACCATTCTCATGATCATCTCGTCCGGTACCCGACGAATGAGGTTTACCGCTCTTTCGCCCCCCACCCGGCGGAGCGCATCGATCTGCTCGCCGACGGTCGCACTGACGCCCGGCATGGAAAGATTGCGATGCGGGCCGACCTGATCGAGATCCATATTCGCCGCATGGACGAGGTATCCGACGGCCGAGCGAGGCGATGTATGCCAGTGGCGCACGTCATCCGACACGGGCAGGATCGCCTCCTGCCCGATCAGCGGCTCCCGCAGGATGTTCGAGAAGAAGCCGGATGCGGCCTTGTTGGGTTTGCCGGGCCTGATGCACACGGTCGGCAGCCGGATGCCGATGCCCTCGAAGAAACCGCGGCGGGTGTAGTCCGAAAGAAGCAGCTCTGAAATGGCCTTCTGGGTGCCATAGCTGGTGAGCGGCGTCAGGTGGAAATCATCGGGAATGGGGAATGGCAGCGGGGCACCCGCGACAGCGATGGACGACGTGAAGACGACCCGCGGCCTGTAGCCGTCCTCGCCATTTGCGAGGCGGATCGCATCGAACAGGTAGCGGGTGCCATCCAGGTTGACCCGGTAGCCCTTTTCGAAATCGAGTTCAGCCTCCGCCGAAACGATCGCGGCAAGGTGGAAGATCACGTCGGGGCGGGTCTTGATGAGTTTTTCAGCCTCGCCCGGCATCGAGAGGTCGGCGTCGCTCGTCACCACGGACCCGGAAAAACTCTGCGGGTGTTCGGGCTTCACGACGTCGACGAGGGTCAGCTTGTCGATCGGCTTGCCGAGAATGCCGCCCTCCGCAATGAGACGCGCCGTCAGTTTGCGGCCTACCATCCCGGCCGCGCCTATGATCAGAATATGCATGCTTCCTCCCGTCTCGACCCGAGGCGACAACTGCCCGGATACGCCAATATTTATATTGTACGGTTGTCTGATAACCTTATATGCTTCGGTTGAAAACAGGATAGTTGTGCGCCGGGACAAGGCGCAGAGCAAATCAAACTATCCAGCCAAGGGACGGATCTTCCGAAGGAACCACCGAGAATGACGAGCCTGCAAACTGACCCGTCCGGAGAGCATCGCCTCCTCCTGCGATCGATGCTTGGCGAAGACCTTGTCTTGACGGATGCGGATGCGATGGCGCGATATTGTCGCGACTGGCACGGGGACGTCACCAGTTCGGCGGTTGCCGTCCTCAGGCCGCGGTCGACGGAAGACGTGGCCGCTTGCGTCAAAGCCTGCCGTGAGCTCGGCCTCGCGATTGTCCCGCAAGGAGGCAATACCGGCCTGGTGCTGGGCGCTATCCCGGATATGCCGGAGCGACAGGTCGTTCTCAGCCTGGAACGCATGAACCGCATCCGCAAGATCGACGCCGAGGACTTCTCCGCCGTCGTCGAGGCGGGCTGCATCCTGTGGGAACTGAAGGAGGCGATCGCCGCGCAGGGGATGTTCTTTCCGCTGGCCCTCGGTGCGCAGGGAAGCTGCCGGATCGGCGGCAATATCTCGACCAATGCCGGCGGCATCAACGTGCTCCGATACGGCATGACGCGCGAACTGGTGCTGGGCCTGGAGGTCGTGCTGCCGGACGGCACGATTTTCGACGGGCTTTCAACGCTCCGGAAGGACAATCGCGGCATAGATCTAAAGCAGCTCTTCATCGGCGCCGAGGGAACGCTCGGCATCGTCACAGCCGCATCGATCAAGCTGACGCCCAATCCGGATCAGGTTGCGACCGCCCTTGTCGGTCTCGCATCCCTGGAGGATGCGATCACCCTCTATCGCCGTGCCCGGCGCGACTGCAGCGACCTGATGTCCGCCTTCGAATTCATGCCGCCCCTTGCCTTCACGCTCGCCCGTGAGGCCATTCCGGACCTGCCGATCCCGATGGCGACCGATTATCCCTGCTATGTCCTCATGGAGGTATCCGGTTCCGGGCTCGTCGATATCGACAACCTGATGCAGCGGTTCCTCGAAGGGGTCATGGAAGATGGCATCGTCGTCGACGGCGCGATTGCCTCGTCACAGGCGCAGGCGAGAAACCTTTGGCTGATTCGTGAAGGAATGAACGAGGGTCAGGCGAAACGTGGAGTTCATATGCGCAGCGACGTTTCGGTTCCGCTCTCCAAGGTACCTTCCTTTGTCGCCGAGGCCGAAAAGGCGATCCACGAAGCGCTGCCCGATTGCGTCTGTGTCTCCTACGGTCATGTCGGAGATGGAAATGTTCATCTCAACGTTCTGCCGTCCGTGGAACTGCCCCATCAGCAGCGGCTCGAAAGGATCTATCAGTCGAAAACGATCCTGAACCAGGTGCTGGATCGTTTCCACGGCAGCCTCAGCGCCGAACATGGCATCGGCCGGCTCAAGCGGGCGGATTTCGATGCCCGCCTCCCCGAAACCAAGCGCCGACTGCTGACGGCTATCAAGAATGCCATCGATCCTGACATGGTGATGAACCCGGGCTGCCAGTTGAATTTTACCGGGAAGTCGTAGAAGAGCGTCACAAGGGGAGAGCCGGCGCCGTGGTAATGGACTTCAGCCAGATCAGACGAAACGAACACCTGCCCGCCCGGATCGCGTCGCAGATCGGACGCGAGATCAGCGACGGCCGGATAACGGCCGGCGAAAAATTGCCCACCGAACATATTCTGGCAAAGACCTTTGGCGTCAGCCGGTCTGTCGTGCGCGAGGCGATCGCGCAGCTTCGCAATGAGGGCCTGGTCGAGACCCGGCAGGGTGTCGGAGCGTTCGCCACCGATATCGAGCACCGCCATTCGATTCGCATCGAACAGGGCAATCTCGCCCACCGAACCAGTTTTCAAAGCCTGTTTCAGCTGAGGCTGCCACTGGAGATCGAAGCTGCCGGTCTCGCCGCCGTCAATCATACGGACGAAGACCTTGTGAGGCTCGACGAAGCGCTCGAGCAGATGACGGGCGGCGAGAAGTGGACCGAAAAAGGCATTCTCGCCGACCTCGCCTTTCATCGCCAGATCGCGGCTTCCACGCATAACGAATACTTCCTGCTATTCATCGGTTTCATCGCGGAGCGAATTCACCTGGCCATCAATACGGCTCGGGAGGCAGCCGTATTGACGGAAATCGTCGAGGTGACGATCGCCGAACACGTCGCGATCCGCGACGCCCTCGCGAGCCGCGATCCGGTCCGTGCCCGGGAAGCGATGCGCCATCATCTCCACGGCGCGGCAAGCCGCCTCGACCTTCAATTGGAGGTTTACTGGGGTGTCGGCCGGGGCTCAAGTTGGATCGATCCAGCGATTTCCTGAAACAGGCCAAGGGCCGCTGGACAGCGGGTAAAACTGTCTTTAGAGATACCGCAGGTGGAGGGTTGTCAGACATCCTGACAATTGAGGGAGCGCTGGAGAGGTCTTTGCGATGGAGGAGAGGCTGATCGCATATCAAATAGGAAACCGCATCGTGACGTCCAGCCTGCCGCTTGAGCCGCTGATCGATGAAGCGGATCATCGGGGCAAATGCCCGGAGCGGAATTTGAGGTTGTCGACGGTGACGAAGACGCTCAACCGGCAAGGGCTCTTGTAGGAATTCGGGAGGGGAATATGCAAAAGGCAATCGATCTATTTTTTAAGGCATTGGAAGTCCTATTGATCCTGCTGCTTTCAGCAATGGCGATCATGGTGTTTGCCAATGTGGTTCTTCGCTACGCCTTCAATTCCGGCATGTCCGTCTCCGAGGAATTGTCCCGCTACTTCTTCGTCTGGCTGAGCTTCGTCGGCGCAGTCGTCGCCTTTCGCGAACATGGTCACCTTGGCGTCGAAAGTGTCGTGGCGCTTTTCGGCCGCAAGGGCCGGCTGGTCTGCATGATCCTGTCTAACCTCATCATCCTCGCTTGCTCGATGATCTTTTTCTGGGGGACCTGGCAGCAGTTCGAGATCAACGCCAGCATGAGCGCGCCGGTGACCGGCATTTCGATGATCTGGGTCTACGGCATCGGCCTGTTTACCGGCGCCGGCTTGTCGCTGATCGCGCTGGAGCGGCTGTTCCGCTATGTCACCGGCCGCGCGACGGCGGAGGAGATCAGCATCTTTGCCGGTGAAAACCTGACGATCGAGCAGATGGCGGAGCGTACCTGATGACACTTATCGTATTCATCGTATCGCTTCTCGGAGCCATGGCGATTGGCGTGCCCGTCGCGTTCTCACTGATGTTCTGCGGCGTCGTGCTCATGTGGTACATGGACATGTTCAACACCCAGATCATCGCCCAGAACATGATCGCCGGTGTCGACACCTTTACCCTGCTTGCCATTCCATTCTTCATCCTGGCCGGTGAGCTGATGAACTCCGGCGGCCTGTCGCGCCGCATCATCGATTTCGCGATTGCCTGTGTCGGCCATATCCGCGGCGGCCTCGGCATTGTCGCGATCATGGCAGCCGTCATCATGGCCAGCATTTCGGGCTCGGCCGCTGCCGATACGGCAGCCCTTGCCGCCATCCTTATCCCGATGATGGCGAAGGCTGGCTATAACGTGCCCCGTTCCGGCGGTCTTATAGCGGCGGGCGGCATTATCGCGCCGATCATTCCGCCGTCGATGGCCTTTATCGTATTCGGCGTCGCGGCCAACGTGTCGATTACCCAGCTTTTCCTCGCCGGCATCTTTCCCGGCATCCTGATGGGCGTTGCGCTGGTCATCGCTTGGTTGATCACCGTGCGCCGGGACAAGGTCCAGCCGTTACCGAAAGCGCCGATGAGCGAGCGGCTGCATGTGACCGGCAGGGCCGCCTGGGCGCTCGGCATGCCGGTGATCATTCTTGGCGGCATCAAGGCCGGCATCATGACGCCGACCGAAGCTGCGGTGGTTGCCGCCGCCTATGCGCTCTTCGTCGGCATGGTCATCTATCGCGAGCTCAAACCGAGCGAACTGCCGCACGTCATCCTGCAGGCTGCCAAGACCACATCGGTCATCATGTTCCTGGTGGCTTCGGCACTGGTGTCCTCGTGGCTGATCACCGCCGCCAATATTCCGTCCGAGATCGTCGGTTATATCGAGCCACTGATCGACCGTCCGATGCTGCTGATGTTCGCCATCATGATCCTGGTGCTGGTCGTCGGCACGGCGCTCGATCTGACGCCGACCATCCTGATCCTGACGCCGGTCCTGATGCCGATCGTCAAGCAGGCGGGAATTGATCCGGTCTATTTCGGGGTGCTGTTCATCATGAACAACTCCATCGGCCTCATCACTCCGCCGGTCGGCGTCGTATTGAACGTGGTCAGCGGCGTAGCGCGCATTCCGCTCGGCAAGGTGACGGCCGGGGTCTGGCCGTTCCTGATCGCCGAAACGATTGTGCTGTTCCTGCTGGTCCTGTTTCCAGACCTCGTGCTCGTGCCTGCACGCTGGCTCCATTAAACCTGTCTCAAGCTCAATCCATGGGAGGATAATATGAGAAAACTGTTACTGACGACCACCGCCCTTGCCATCGCCTGCGCGTCGGCCGTACCGGCCTTTGCCGAATTCAAGGCGCGCAACATCCGCGTCTCGAACGGCATCAATGCCGATCATCCGGTTGGAAACGGCATCAATGCGATGCAGAAATGCCTGGACGAGAAGTCTGGCGGCAAGATGAAGTTGACCGCCTTCTGGGGCGGCGCACTCGGCGGCGATCTGCAGGCCACCCAGGCGCTGCGTTCCGGCGTCCAGGAAGCCGTGGTGACGTCGTCGTCGCCGCTGGTCGGCATCGTCCCCGCCCTCGGCGTGTTCGACCTGCCCTTCCTCTTCGGCAACGCCCAGGAAGCCTACAAGGTCCTCGACGGCAAGTTCGGCGACATGATGAACCAGAAGCTCGACGCTGCCGGTCTCGTCAACCTCGCCTATTGGGAAAACGGCTTCCGCAACCTGTCGAACTCGGTTCGCCCCGTCACCAAGTGGGAAGACTTCTCCGGGATGAAGGTTCGCGTCATGCAGAACAACATCTTCCTCGATACCTTCCAGAACCTCGGCGCCAACGCCACCCCGATGGCTTTCGGCGAAGTCTTCTCGGCTCTCGAAACCAAGGCGATCGATGCGCAGGAAAATCCCTACGTGACGATCGACACGTCGAAGTTCTTCGAAGTGCAGAAATATGTCACGGAGACGAACCACGCCTACACCCCATTCCTCTTCCTGTTCTCCAAGGCGATATTCAACACCTATGCGCCGGACGAGCAGGCAGCCTTGCGCACTTGCGCAGTCGTCGGACGCGACGTGGAGCGCCAGGTGATCGGCGATTTGAACAAGAAGTCGCTCGAGAAGATCAAGGCGGCCGGCCTGCAGGTCAACACGCTGTCGCCGGAAGAGCAGCAGCGCATCCGCGAAAAGTCCGCGGTCGTCTATGAGAAGCACAAGGCTGAAATCGGCGCCGAGGTGGTCGACAACATTGTCGCCGAGCTCAAGGAAGTCCGCAAGAAGTAAGCCGAAGGCTTCGCGCGACAGCGACCATTTGGGAAAGCCCGCGAGCGATCGCGGGCTTTCTCTATTCGGGAATGGCGGGAAGCACGCTCTGCCGCTTCTTGAGCATCTGTTCGCGGATGAAGATGAAGAGGCCGGAAGCGACGATCAGGGCCGCCCCGACCATCATGCCGAGCCGCGGCATATCGCCGAAAAACATCCAGCCGAAGATCACCGCCCAGAGCAGCAGCGTATATTGAAGCGGCGCGACGGTCGCAGCATCGGAGATCTTGAGGGCGCGGTTGACCAGCATATGCGCCGCCATGGCGACGATGCCGAGCAGTCCGAGCAGAAGAAGGTCGCGGTTCGACGCGATCGGCGACCAGTTCATCGGCGCGAAGGCGAGGCCGGCGATGCCGGCGCCCACGACCTGGAAAAACACCAGCGCACTATCCGGCGTACCGCGCAGGAAACGGCCGGAAATCAGCATGAAGGCAAACGCGGCGCTGCCGACGATCGAAATGACCGCCGGCATGCTGAACATGGCGCTCGAAGGTTCGAGCGTGATGATGACGCCGACGAAACCGACGGCAATCGCCGTCCAGCGTCGCCAGCCGACTTTCTCGCCAAGCAGAAAGGGCGAGCACGCCGCGACATAGATCGGCGCCGCCAGCCAATAGGTCATGACGTCGGCGAGCGGCAGATACATGACCGCATAATAGAAGCTGAACACTTCAGCCGTCGAAAACGCCACGCGGAAGAACTGCATGCCGGGCCGTTCGACGGTCAGCAGATTGCCGAAACCCGCCTTCCAGACCATCGGCACCAGGATGATCAGCGCCGCAAGGCTGCGGATCAGGACAACCTGACCGAGCCCATAATTCGCGACGAGCCATTTGCCCATGGCGTCGTTCAAGGCAAACATCAACATGCCGAGAAGCATCAGCATCGGGCCGGTCATGCTCGCGGTTCTGAGCATGGTCGCCGAGGATATCGTCATTTCAGTCGCACCTTAGAAAATGGAGGCGTCGGACGTCCGCCGGCTGACGGTGAAGGCACGATCGAGCTCAGGGTTGAGCTCCAGCCCAAGACCCGGACCTGGCGGAACAGTAATCATGCCGTTCTTCACCTCCGGCAGCGCCGTCACCAGATCGCGATACCACGTCCTGTAGAACGCGCGCACGCTTTCCTGCACCAGTGCATTCGGTGCATTGAGGGACAGATGGGTCGATGCGCAGAGAACCACCGGGCCCGTGCAGTCATGCGGCGCGACCGGCAGATGCCAGGCTTCCGCCATGGACGCGATCTTGCGGGCTTCCGACAAGCCGCCGCACCAGGAAATGTCGAGCATGACGATGCCGGCGACGCCGGTTTCCAGGTAATCGCGAAATCCCCAGCGGGTCGCGAGCGTCTCGGAGGCCGAGATCGGCGCCGGCGATACTTCCGCGTAACGCTTGAGGCTCGACAGGCTGTCCATCTTGATCGGATCTTCATGCCAGAAGGTCTGGTAAGGGGTCAGGGCCTTGGCGATCTGCATGGCCGGCAGGAGCTGCCACATGGAATGGAACTCGACCATGATATCCATCCTGTCGCCAACGGCCTTGCGGATCTTCTCGAAAGGCTGAAGCGCAAGCTTCAGGTCCGGCATCGAGATATACTGGCCCTTCGTCCTTTCCGCAGCCGCGTCGAACGGCCAGATCTTCATCGCCGTGATGCCCTCCTCGAGCAGCGACAAGGCCAGTTCGTCGGCACGATGCAGAAAGCCGTTCAAATCGTCGTAAGCTGTGCCGCCGGTCAGACCGTAGTTCGCGGTCGCCTGGCCGGTGGCCTTCTTGATATATTCCGTGCCGGCGCAGGTATTGTAGGTGCGGATTTCCCTACGGCTGAAGCCTCCGAGCAGTTGGGCGATCGGCTGGTCCGTGACTTTTCCGAAAATGTCCCAGAGGGCGATATCGAACGCCGAATTGCCCCGCACTTCCGCTCCCGAAGAGCGAAACCCGATATAACCGACCAGTTCCTGCGCCAGAAGGTCGATCTGCAGCGGATCACGGCCGATGACCCGCGGAGCCACATATTCGTGGATGTAGCTCTCCACGGTCTCGGCGCCGAAAAAGGTTTCGCCGAGGCCTGTAATACCCTCGTCGGTGTGGACAAGGACCCACAACAGGTTCGCACGCTCTGCGACGCGCACAGTTTCAAGCTTGGTGATTTTCATGTTTCCTCCCTTTGCGAAATTCAACCACAGGCCGCGGTCTTTGGTAAGGCAGGATTTGCATTTTCCCGCTCCCTGAACACCGCCACCTAGACCGGCCAAAATCAGCCTATTGCGCCGTTGACAAAATGTCGACAAAGTGATGACATATTCTTATCAAGGCAAGGGTGAGGCAGGTGACGGAAAAACCGAAAGAAATTCGGGGCCGCCATACATGGGAGAGCAGGCAGATGACGGTGAGCGTGGCTGCCAACAGCTGCCGTGCCGAAGGTCATGCGCATCTTGTGGGTCCCCCTGTCGACGCCCTCATTCGAGCGGCCTGCGCCGCCATTATCTGGTAGGAGCTCCCCGAGTGACGCCAACCGCCCCCACCCCGCTTCTGGCCGTGGATGACCTTTCGGTCGAGTTCGGCGCCTCGCGCGTCATCGAGAACCTGAGCTTTTCCGTTTCGGCCGGCCAGACCGTCGCGATCGTCGGCGAGTCCGGTTCGGGCAAGTCGGTGACCTCGCTGTCGATCATGCGGCTTGCGGACATGCTCGGCGCCAACTACCCGACCGGGCGCATCCTGTTCCAGACATCAGGCGGCGAGATCGATCTCCTGAAACTCGACCAGAAGAAGATGCGCAGCATTCGCGGCAAGGAGATCTCGATGATCTTCCAGGAGCCGATGACCTCGCTGAACCCGGTCTTCACGATCGGCGATCAGGTGGCCGAAATCCTGAAGCTGCACGAGGGTAAGTCGAACAGCGCGGCGCTCGCCGAGGCGAAGCGGCTTCTCGACATGGTCCGCCTGCCGGATGCGGCGGAACTGCTGACCCGTTATCCGCACCAGCTTTCCGGTGGCATGCGCCAGCGCGTGATGATCGCCATGGCACTTGCCTGCCGGCCCAGGCTGCTGATCGCCGACGAGCCGACCACCGCGCTCGACGTCACCATCCAGGCGCAGATCCTCAATATCCTGCGCGACCTGCAGAAAGAACTTGGTGCCGCCGTCATCTTCATCACCCATGACATGGGCGTCGTCGCCGAGATGGCAGACGACGTGGTGGTGATGTGGAAGGGCAAGGCGGTGGAAAAGGGCAAGGCACTCGACATTTTCGAGAAGCCCACCAATACCTACACCCGCACGCTGCTCGCGGCCGTGCCGAAGCTCGGCAGCATGACCGGCGAGGAGTTTCCGAAGCGCCTGCCACTGACCGTGCTCGAAGATGGAGAGCCGAAGCTTTCAGGCGTCGAACGCATCCAGGATACCGCCCGCTACGATGCCGACCCTCTGCTATCGGTGCGCGATCTCGTGGTTCGTTTCGACATCAAGAAGGGGCTGCTCGGCAAGGTCACCCACCGCGTCCACGCTGTGGAAAAGGTCTCCTTCGACATCCATCCGGGAGAGACGCTGGCGCTGGTCGGCGAATCCGGATCGGGCAAGTCGACGATCGGCCGCACCATCCAGCAGCTTCAGAAGGCAACGGCCGGCAATATCACCTTTTCGGGCAAGCCGCTCTCGGCAATGACCATGGCGGAACGGCACAACCTGCGCCGGGACGTACAATATATCTTCCAGGATCCGTTCGCCTCGCTCGATCCGCGCAAGACGGTCGGTTTCTCGATCGCCGAGCCGATCCGCACCCACGGCCTTCTCGACAGTGAGAAGGAGATCGCAAAAACCGTCGATGCGCTGCTCGAGCGGGTCGGCCTCACCTCCGCGCACGCCCGCCGTTATCCGCACGAATTTTCCGGCGGCCAGCGCCAGCGTGTCTGCATCGCCCGGGCGCTCGCCTCCAAGCCGAAGCTGATCATTGCCGACGAGGCGCTTTCGGCGCTCGACGTCTCGATCCAGGCGCAGATCATCAACCTTTTCATGGACCTGCAGGAAGAGCGCGGCCTCGCCTATCTCTTCATCAGCCACGACATGGCCGTGGTCGAAAAGATGAGCCATCGGGTGGCAGTGCTTTATCTTGGCCAGATCATGGAATTCGGCAATCGCCGCCAGATCTTCGAAACGCCGACGCATGACTATACGCGGCGGCTTCTTTCGGCAGTGCCGGTCGCCGATCCGCGCCGTCGCAAGCCGCTGGCGATGATCGAGGGAGACATTCCAAGCCCGGTCCGGGCGGTCGGAAACGAACCGGTGCTTCTCGCCCGGGAGGAAATCGCGCCAGGCCATTTCGTGGCGCGCGGTGCATGACGATTTGACATTCGGTTTTTCAACAGGAGCAAAAACGATGATAAAAATACAGAGGGGTTTGCGGACGGCATTCGTGGCGATGGCGCTCGCAGGCACGGCGTTCGCGCCGGTCTCGGCTCTCGCCGCCGGCAAGCTGACCGTGTCTTCGCCGCAGGATCCGGGCAGCTGGGATCCGATCGACACATTCCTGGTCAACTGGGCCTCGGTCTCGACCAACATCTTCGACGGCCTTACCTATCGCGGCCCCGACCTTAAGCTCGTCCCGGGCCTTGCGACCTCCTGGGAAGTGCTCGACAATGGTATGCGCATCCGCTTCAAGCTACGTGAAGGCTTGAAATTCCACAATGGCGAGGCCTTCGACGCCAATGCCGTCAAATTCACCTTCGACCGCCTGCTCGGCGCCGAAGGCGCCAAGGGGCCGCAGCAGTCCAACTACAATTCGATCGGCAGCGTCGACGTTATCGATGCCACCACGATCGACATGAAGCTGAAGGTGGCCGATCCGGTCATCCTGACGAAGCTCGCCGGTTACGGCGCGATGATCGTGCCGCCGAAATACATCGCCGAAAAGGGCGACGCCTATTTCAACGCCCATCCAGTCGGCACCGGCGCCTTCAAATTCGTCTCCTACGAGCCGAAGGTGAACATCGTGCTTTCCGCCAACCCGGACTATTTCGGCGGCGCGCCGAAAATTTCGGATCTGGAATACAAGTTCATTTCCGAGCCGGCGACAGCGGTTGCCGAACTCCAGGCCGGCCGTGTCGATCTCGTCATCCCGCCGACCATTCCGATTGGCATGATCCCGACCATCCAGGGCAATGCCAAGCTCGCCGTAGTCACTTCGCCCGGCCCGACGGTCTATGCACTGCGCTTCAACACCCGCGACGGCATCACCAAGGATCCGAAGGTTCGCCAGGCGCTGATCATGGGCGTCGATCGCGACGCAATCATCAAGTCGATCCTCGGCGGCCAGGCACAGCCGATCGCAAGCTTCCAGGGACCGCTGTCCTTCGGCTTCGATAAGGCCATGAAGCCGCTCCCCTACGATCCGGTCAAGGCACAGGCGCTCCTCAAGGAAGCCGGCGTCGCGCCGGGCGCATCCTTGCAGATCGACCTTCGCGGCAACGAAGCGACCTTCATCGAAGTCGCCCAGGCGATCTCCGCCTATCTGCAGACGATCGGCATCACCGCAACGATCAAGCCCTATGAGACCAACGTTCTCTTGAACGACATCATCCCGGGCGGCAAGACCGGTGCGATGTTCCAACAGTCCTGGGGCGGCTGGACGCTCGACTACGACAACACGGCCGTCGCGATGTACCACACCGGCGAAAAGTGGAACCCCTACGACAGCGACCCGAAGATGGACGAACTGCTCGCCAAGCAGCGCACCATCACCAATGTCGCCGAGCGCGAGAAGGTTCTGCAGGAAATCGCCCATTACGCTGCCGACCGGGCGCTGGAAATGCCGCTCTACAACTTGAACGCCATCTTCGGCATCAATAAGCGCGTGAAGAACTTTACGCCGGTGCCGGACAGCCGTTTGAAGTTCACCGACGTCACCGTCGACTAAGACTTCGCGAGCCGCCGCCTTCCAATCGGAGGCGGCGGCTCCGACAAGAAAACAAGGGAACGAGAGAATTGGCCGCATTCCTGGTAAAACGCCTTCTGCAGGCGGTTTTCGTCGTGATTGCCGTGACGCTGACGGTCGCTTTCGCGATCCGCCTCACCGGTGACCCGGCGCTGATGCTGACGCAAGGCGCCGGCAGCGTCACCGAGGCCGATCTCGTGCGCATCCGCGAGGGTCTCGGCCTCAACGAACCGTTCTTCGTTCAGTACCTGAATTTCCTGAAGGGCATCTTCACGCTCGATTTCGGCAAGAGTTTTCTGGGCGGCACGCCGGTGTCGCTGCTGATCGGCAAGGCGCTGCCGGCGACGCTGGCGCTCGCTTTCACCTCGCTGTTCGTCTCGATCGTGATCTCCATTCCGCTCGGCATCAAGGCCGCCACCGCGCGTGGCAAATGGGCCGACCAGCTGATCCGCATCCTGTCGCTCGTCGGCCTGTCGTTTCCGAATTTCTGGCTGGCGACGATGCTCGTCCTGCTGTTTGCGATCGCGCTGCCGCTGTTGCCGCCGAGCGGCATGGACGGATTTGAAAGCTTCATCCTGCCGGCCGTCACCATGGGCATCATCCTGACGGCGACCAATGTCCGCCTGGTGCGCACCACCATGCTGGAGACGCTGCGCTCGCAATATATCATGGTCGCCCGCGCCAAGGGGCTCAGCGAAAACGCCGTGCTTTATAAACATGCACTCCGCAACTGCGCCATTCCGCTGATCACCTATTTCGGCCTGCAGTTCGGCGGCCTGTTGGGCGGCATCGTCGTCGTCGAGCGCGTCTTCAACTGGCCGGGCCTCGGCACGCTCGCCTTCGATGCCGTCGGCGCCCGGGACTATCCGGTGCTGCAGGCGGTCATCACCGTCCTGTCGCTAATGATCATCGGCATCAACCTCCTCGTCGACATTGCCTACGGCCTCGTCGATCCCCGCATCCGGACGGAGTGAGAGCCATGGCCTCGCGCACTGCTTCCTCGAATTTCCTGAAGCTCGAATTCGTCCTCGGCGCCCTGCTGGTCGGCGTCATCGGTCTTGCCGTCATCTTCTCCGGCGTGATCTTTCCCGGCGGCGCCGAAAAGATCGACCTGATGTCGCGCCTCGTTCCGCCGTTCGTGAGGCCTGCGCATGTCTTCGGCACCGATCCGCTCGGGCGCGACGTCCTCGCCCGTGTCATGGCCGGCGGCAAGATCTCGCTGCTGGTCGGCTTCGTATCGGTTGCCGGCGGCGTCGTTTTCGGTGTCTTCATGGGCCTGATCGCCGGTTATTACCGTGGTATCTGGGACATGCTGGTCATGCGTTTTGCCGACATCCAGCTGGCGCTCCCCTTCATCCTGCTCGCCATTACCTTCATCGCCATCGTCGGCGGCGGGTTGGCGAACACCATCATCCTGCTGATCGTCTCGCAATGGGTGCAATATGCCCGCCTGGTGCGGGGTTCCGTGCTGACCCTGCGCGAGCGGGAGTTCATCCTTTCGGCGCGTGCGATCGGGGTCAAGAACTGGCGCATCATCGTCCAGCACCTGCTGCCCAACCTGATCGGCCCGGTCATCGTGCTGATGACGCTCAACGTCGCCACCAACATCCTGCTCGAATCGAGCCTCACCTTCCTCGGCCTCGGCATCGACCCGACCATCCCGAGCTGGGGCGGCATGCTCGCCGAAGGCCGCACCTATCTGCAGACCGCCTGGTGGGTCAGCGTTTTCCCGGGCCTTGCCATCCTTCTCACCGTCCTTGGCCTCAACCTCCTCGGCGACTGGCTACGCGACAGTCTCGATCCCACAGGCAGAACCTCCGCATGACACTGATCCACGAACAGCAGGTCGAGCGCACGCTCGACATCCTCATCGCGCGCTTTTCCGGCGCCAAGGGTACCAGGATCGAAGCCTGGGTGTTCGACGACGAAAAGACCCGCAGGCAGGCCGAAGCGAAGCTGGCCGCCACCGGCGTCGAGGCAAAGTTCCGCAGCGCCTATAAGCCCCTGTTGCATTTCCTCCTCGAAGAGGTCGATCTCGACAACCTCTCTGCCCTGCACATTGTTTATCCGGTTCACACGGCCTGCCCGAAAAACCGTTTCCTGCTCGAGGCCTATCCTCTGGCCGGTCTTGTAAACGAAGCGCGGCTGACCTTCGAAGCGGGGGTCGAAGATGCCTTTTACGCTTTGACGCTGACCGCAAAGGACGGCAGCATCGAAACCCATAAAGTTTTCGCACCGAACCGGCTCCACACGGATTTCATCGGCGAAACATTGCTGTCGCCGACCGGCTGGCTACGCGTCGACGGCCGGGCCGGCGAACGGCTGGAGACCGACTACGAACTGCTGTTCTCCTCAGCCGTCGAAGCCGTCGCGGCGCATGATTGGGGGGCGACGGAGCCTTATTTCGACGAGCTCAACATCACCGTCACCCTGCCTGCCGAAGACAGGCGTCTGCCCGTCGGCGAGGAGGTCGTCAGTCTGCGCGAGGCGCTGCACGAGGATTTCTATTTCTCGCTTCTCGAAGTCTTCCAGAAGAAATCCGGCCGTCCGATCGGCGACCGCGGCCTGCAGCCGGGCCAGATCATCCCGGAAATCCGCGACGGTGAGACCCTCTCCGTCCGCGTCGAAACGCGGCCGCTGTGGGCTTCCGAGGCGGTGACCGAGCCGCAGCGTCTCGCTTCAGCCGTGTCGCCGGTCTCCGTGGCCCAGATCCGCAAGGAACTCGCGGCAATCGATGGCGTCGCCTTCGAAGCCCGCTCGCGGAGCGGCCGCGCTGTCGAAGCTCGTTATCACTCAGGCGCTGACAAGCCGGTCATGATCAGCGGTGGCCAGCATGCAAACGAGACGACCGGCATCGTCGGCGCACTGCGCGCGGCGCAGACGCTTCACTCACGGCCAAATTCGCATTTCGTCATATCCCCGCTCGAAAATCCCGACGGTTATCAGGTGCATTGGCGCCTTCGCACTGACAACCCGCTGCACATGCATCATGCGGCGCGCTACACCGCGCTCGGCGACGATCTCGAATACCGCTCGGGCAAGGATTTGTTCGAAAAGGCGATCCGCATCGAGGCGGAAAGCCTGAGCGGCGCCAAGCTGCACGTCAACCTGCACGGTTATCCCTCGCATGAATGGACGCGGCCGCTCTCCGGTTACGTGCCGCGCACATTCGCCATGTGGACGGTGCCGAAGGGCTTTTTCCTCATCATGCGCCATCACGCCGAATGGACGGCGCAGGCGGAAATCCTGATCGACCGCGTCAGCCGCCACCTCGCCGCCATTCCCGGCCTCGTCGCCTATAACGCGGCCCAGATCAGGCTTTTCGAAACCCATGCCGGCGAGACCGGTTTCCGCATCATCAACGGCTTCCCCTGCCTGATCTCGATCGATGACCGCCACACGGTTCCGCTGACGCTGATCACCGAATATCCGGATGAGACCATCTACGGACCGGCATTCATCCAGGGGCACACGGCGCAGATGGAGACGGTGCTTGCCGCCTATGATGCGATCCAGACGATCGACGAGCCGGCCGCGAGCTTGCAACCTTTGGCATAATTATTTCCGGCAAACACTCAGCGCGCATTTCCGCTTGCTTATCCGGCAAGAGGTGTTAAACGTTTAACGGTAAAACGTTTAACAGTGAGGCTGCGGTGTCCCGCAAACGTGCAACGCTCAAGGAAGTCGCCGAACGTGCAGGCGTTTCGATCGCCACCGTGTCGAACGTCTTCAGCGGCCGCAAGCCGGTGAACGACGATCTGCGCGAGAAGGTCGAGCAGGCTGCCAAGGACCTTTCCTTCCAGATCGACCGCGCGGCCTCGCAGCTGAAATCCGGCAAAGCCCGGGTGGTCGGCGTTCTCGTTCCTGATCTCGACGACACCTTCTTCACTTCGCTCATCTCGCGCATCGAGGTGATGGCGCTGAAGGACGGTTACGACGTCATCGTCGCGAGCTCGCGAGACGACCGGCAACTGGAGGAATCCAGGCTGCAGACGCTGCTCGGCTGGCGGCCTTCGGGCATTATCGCGGTGCCCTGCTCCGATACGATACCGGCAGCACTTGCCCGCGAAGTTGGGCATCTGCCGACCGTGCTCGTCGACCGTGTCATCCCGCAGTCGGCCGCCGCCGATACGGTGACGATCGACAATTTCGAGGCGGGAGAAATCGCCGGCCGTTATCTCGTCGAGATGGGCCATACCGATATCGTGCTTGCCGCCTCGCATCTCGATATCGCGCCGATCCGCGAGCGTGTCCGCGGCGCGACGTCGATCGCGCGCGAGATGATCGGCCGCGAGCCCGTGGCGATCGCGCTCGGCTCGAATGCCGAACGGGGCGCCGAGATCTTTGCCCACTGGCTCGAGCGCCATCCTTTGCCTTCGGCGGTCTTTGCCCTGACCAACGTCACCACGCTTGCGGTCCTCACCGCGCTCGCAAGGCAGCGGATCGACATTCCCGACCAGGTCTCGATCATCGGCTTCGACGACTACACATGGATGAGCGCCCGCAAGACGGCGCTGACCGCGATCCGGCAGCCGGTCGACGAGATCGCTCACCTTGCCTGGGAGCGGCTGCAGAAACGCATGCGGGGCGATGCCTCGGCGCCGTCGCCGAGCATTCTCAACACCAGCCTTCAGGTCCGGGATTCGACCCGCCGCCTCGTGTCACCGCCCGTGGAGGGGCTTCTGAAAGTTGTGGAGGAACAGGCGGCCGATACGCCGGACAAGGTCAAGGAGCGACCGAACCGCATCCACTAGGCGTCGGGCAAGAACGCCAGTCAAAGACTACGCTCGCATGGGAGGAGCATTTTGCGTTTGAACAAGATCACCGAGGTCGTGCCATTCCTGGCGCCGGTACAGATACTGATCCTCAGCGTCATCGTCATACCGTCGTTTTATGTCGTATGGCTCAGCCTGCATGCCTCCAGTTTCGGGCAGTCCGCGACCTTCGTGGGCCTTCAGAACTATATCAAGGTGCTGACCGATCCGGCCTTCCTGCTGGCGCTCGGCAACACCGTCCTCATCGTCATCTTCGCCGTGCATCTGGAACTGGCGCTCGGGCTTGGAATGGCGCTGCTGTTTGCAAGCGGCCTGCCGTGCCGGCGCGTTCTCCTTGTTGCGGTCCTGGCGCCCTATGCCGTCAGCGAAGTCATCGCCGTCGCCATGTGGCGTTTCCTGTTCGATCCGGATGTCGGTCCGGTCACCGCCATGCTGACATGGCTCGGGCTGCCGATGCTCGACTGGTCCTTCGAGCCGTCTCACGCGCTGATCATGATCGGCCTGCTGACCATCTGGCTGCACCTGCCCTTCACCTTCATCATTCTTTATGCGGCGCGCCTGGCGATCCCGAAGGATCTCTACGAGGCGGCCCGCATCGACGGCGCCAAACCTTTCGATGCCTTCCGCCGCGTGACGATACCGCTGCTCGGGCCGGCGATCGTCGTGGCGCTGCTGTTCCGCTATATCTTCGCCTTCCGCATCTTCTCGGAAGTCTGGCTGATGACCCAGGGCGGGCCTGCCCGTTCGACGGAAGTGGTCGCGGTCTATCTCTATCAGGAGGCGTTCAGCTTCAACGCCTTCGGCACGGCGGCCGCCACCGCCTGGATCATGGTGCTCGCGTCGCTGCTTCTGGCGACCGGTTATGTCTTCCTCCTTCGCAAGCAGGTGGCCGGCAATGCGCACTGACAAGCTCGCCATCGGCCTTGGAAAAACAGTCGCGGTCGCGGTCATCCTCGTCTGGTCGCTGTTTCCGATCGCCTTCCTCGTCATGTCGTCGTTCAAGCCCGGCCAGGACATTTTCGCCGTGCCGCCGAAACTCGTCTTTTCGCCGACAGTGCAGCACTATGTCGAACTCTGGAACGGCTG
This sequence comes from Neorhizobium sp. BETTINA12A, assembly GCF_023006485.1. Lineage (NCBI taxonomy): Bacteria > Pseudomonadati > Pseudomonadota > Alphaproteobacteria > Hyphomicrobiales > Rhizobiaceae > Neorhizobium > Neorhizobium sp. BETTINA12A. Next base: position 35,691 of record NZ_JALBGW010000006.1, on the reverse strand, counting down.
GGGCGTGTTCTTTTCCGGACTTCTGAACAGCACCATCATCACCGCCGGCGCGACCATCATCGCGATCACCACCAGCACGGCGGCGGGTTACGTCTATTCGCGCTACAGCAGCCGGATGCTGGATGCGAGCGTGATGTTCCTGATCATCGTGCGCCTCATTCCGCCGATCGTGGTGACGCTGCCGCTGTTTCCGATCATCAACGCGATCGGCCTCAACGACACGCATATCGTGCTGATGGTGCTTTACGCGACCTTCTTCGTGTCGCTCGGCACGGTGCTGATGCGCACCTTCATCGACCAGATTCCGCGTGAACTCGACGAAGCGGCCCAGATCGATGGCGCCAAGCGGCTGACGATCTTAAGGCGCGTCATCGTGCCGCTCGCGGCACCCGGCATTCTCGCGGTCGCCGTCTTCGTCGTCGTCTTTGCCTGGAATGAGTTCCTGTTCGCCTTCATCTTCACCGCGACCAAGGCCAAGACCGCACCGCTGGTGATCTCCGAAATGATCGGATCGATCGACGGCGTCGACTGGGGCGTGCTGTTTGCGGCGTCCACCGTCCAGCTCATACCGGTTCTGCTCTTCGTCATCTTCATGAACCGCTATCTCGTGGCCGGCCTCACCGCCGGCGCGACCAAGGGTTAGTCACCCGGGTTATTCAACTGTCTGCAAGGGAGGGAAATCATGTCAGACAAATTGCTTACCAACATCACACGGCGCGGCTTCTTAGGCACCGCTATGGGAGGAGCGGCGATGCTCGCCGCAGGGCCGTCGTTTGCGGCGGGCAAGACGCTGAACGTCCTGAGCCACAAGGTGCACCAGACGGTGCTCGGCACCGGCGACGGTGACCTGCTCAAGGACTGGCGCGCGACCAACGATGCCGACGTCGTCTGGACGACGTTTGATTCCAATCCGCTCCAGGACCGCCTGTTCCGCGAGGCGAGCCTCAGCGCTACCGATTTCAATGTCGGTTACATCGTCGACAATCGCCCGACCAAGCAGATCGCCGCGATGTTCGAGCCGCTCGATACCTATCTCAAGAAGGATACCATCGAGGACTTCGGCGATATCGCACCGGGCCTCGTGCAGGGCATGACCGTCGACGGCAAGCTGATCGGCATTCCGGTCCGCCACGCGACCCAAGGCCTGTTCTATAACGAAGCGCTCCTCGAAGAGCAGGGCATCACCGCGCCGCCGACGACACTCGAAGAACTGGTGGAGCAGGCCCAGAAGCTTACCTTCACCTCCAAGGCCGGCACGCCGGTCGCCGGCATGGTGCTGGCGAGCGACCTCGCCGTCTTCCCGGTCATGTTCGCCCGCGCCTTCGGCGGCGATTTCATCAACGCCAAGTTCGAACTGCTGCCGAATCCAGAGGCCATGGAAAAGGGCCTGACCATCCTTCGCAAGATGTTCGAGGGCGGCGCCCTGCCGCGCAGCTACGCGACCACCAAGAACGACGACCAGGTGACCTGGCTGCAGCAGGGCCGCGCCGCCTTCACAGTCTTGCCCTTTGCCCGGTTCGCGCAGCTCAACAACAAGGAACAGAGCAAGTTCCCCGGCAAGATCAAGGCGATCGAATTCCCGATCTCCGCAGGATTGAAGGGCAAGATGCCGATGTCCTCGATCGTCGAGGCCTGGGGCATGGTCATCCCCGCGAACTCCAAGGACAAGGACCTGTCCTGGAAATTCATCAAGGAAGTCTCCAGCAAGCGCGCAACGCTCGGCATGGCCAAGAATGGCAATGGCCCCGTCCGCGTCTCCACCTATGCGGACCAGTCCTTCGCCGCAAACAGCCCGGTCGCCGCCGTCGAGGCCGCGGTGCTGAAGAACGCTCGCGGCGCCTTCCCGCCCTTCCCCGAAGCGGCCCGCGCCCAGTCGATCTTCCTGGAGGAAGTCCAGCTCGCCGTCCTCGGCCGCAAGGATGTCAAGGAAGCCGTGGCCTCGATCGCCACGCGCGTGAAGCCCCTGCTTCAGGCCTGAACATTTGTGAAGACCGTCCGGGCGCCAACCGCCCGGACGTCGGATATCGCCGAAATTAGCATGATTGATGCGGGACCCTGAAGGTCCATCCACGAAAGAGACAAGGACAATGTTGAACACCAGCAGTCGATCGATCCAGGAGCCCGCCCGGGCAACCCCTGTCATGGCGGAATATGACGTGCTCGTTATCGGCGGCGGACCGGCCGGTCTGACGTCGGCGCTCGCCGCCGCGGAAGACGGGCTTCGGGTGGGGCTTGTCGAAAGCCGCAGCTTCGTCGGCGGCAACATGACCATCGGCCTTCCGGTCCTCGGTTTCCTCGGCCAGAAGGGCAACCAGATCATCGAAGGCCTGCCACAAAAATTCATCGATCGCCTCAAGGCCCGCGACGGCGCCAGCGAACACCGCCCCTGCCCGCTCCACATGGGCATCACGCTCGTGGAACCGGAAGCGGTGAAGACCGTGGCGCTCGAAATGCTGACGGAAGCGGGCGTCGAGGTGTTGTTCTACACGTTCTGCGCCGGCGTCGTGATGGATGGAGACATGATCCGCGGCGTCATCACCGAGAGCAAGAGCGGCCGCGGCGCGATCCTCGGCAAGGTCGTCATCGACTGCACCGGTGACGCGGACGTCGCCTATCGCGCCGGCGTCCCCTGCGAGAAGGGCAACGAAAACGGCGGCATGCAGCCGCCGACGCTGATGTTCTGCATCGCCGGCGTCGATACCGAAAAGCTGCGCCTCAGCATCGCCAACCAGCCGCCACAGGCACGCACCTATCTCACCGACTTCATCCCGGCGGAATATTTCGGTCAGAACAACCAGTTCATCGTGGTTGGCCTGCGTGAGCTGATCATCAAGGCGGAGGCCGAGATGGGCCTGAAGATCGCCAATGAACGCACGATCATCATCACCGGCCTGAAGGCCGGCGAAGTCTGGATCAACATGACCCGCGTCAAGGGCGTCGATGGGACGGATGCATCCAGCCTCACGATGGGCGAAATCGAGGCCCGCGGCCAGATCGACGACATCGTCACCTACCTGATCAACTACGTCCCCGGTTTCGAGAAGGCCTATTTCACCAAGACGGCGCCGTTCCTCGGCATCCGCGAAACACGCCGGATCATCGGCGAATATGTGATGAACCAGGAGGACGTGCTCGGCTGCCGCCATTTCGACGACTCGATTGCCGTTGCCAGCTATCCGATCGACATCCACCGCCCTGCCGACGACGGCTGCACGCTGATCTGGTGCGGCGACTGCTACGACATTCCCTATCGCTCGCTGATCCCGACCAAGGTCAGCAACCTGATCGTTGCCGGCCGGGCTATTTCCACCACCCATGAGGCGATGGGCGCGATCCGCGTCATGGCGACCTGCATGGCGATGGGCGAAGCGGCAGGGCGGGCGGCAAAGATCTCGGTGCGCAGTAACCGCGCGCCCGCCGATATCGATGTCAGGGAGCTTCGCCGCCAGCTGATCGCCAAGGGCGCCTATCTGCGCGTCAAGGACAGTGCCGAGCGCGCAAGGGAACTGGAAGACGCCTGACCGCAAACCGGCAGGCCCGGCGGTGCACGCTGCCGGGAATGGGATGGTTTGGAACGTTTGTTTTGCCCACAGGCGGACCGTGGGCGACGGGTGCGGTCCGGCGGCTTGTCCAACGGTGCCGCGCCCGAAGATTTCAAGGAAAGTGAGGAAGCATGGCAAGTTTGCGTCTGGCCGGGCTCAAGAAGAGTTTTGGTGCCGTGGATATCATCAAGGGCGTCGACCTCGATATCAAGGACGGCGAATTCGTGGTGTTTGTCGGGCCTTCCGGCTGCGGCAAGTCCACGCTGCTGCGGATGATCGCGGGGCTCGAAGACATATCAAGCGGCGAGCTTTATATCGGCGACCGGCTCTGCAACGAGGTGCAGCCGCGCGAGCGCGGGATCGCCATGGTGTTCCAGTCCTATGCGCTTTATCCGCATATGAGCGTCTACGAAAACATGGGCTTCGGGCTTTCCCTGAACAAGACACCGAAACCCGAGCTCGATGCGCGGGTGCGCGAGGCGGCCCGTATCCTGAAGATGGAGCATCTGCTGGAGCGCAAGCCGAGCCAGCTTTCCGGCGGCCAGCGCCAGCGCGTCGCCATCGGCAGGGCGATCGTGCGCAAGCCCGGCGTCTTCCTGTTCGACGAACCGCTTTCCAACCTTGACGCCGCACTTCGCGTGGATATGCGCATGGAGCTTGCCAAGCTGCATCGCGACCTGGGGGCGACGATGATCTATGTCACCCACGACCAGATCGAGGCGATGACGCTTGCCGACAAGATCGTCGTGCTCGACGGTGGTCTGGTGCAGCAGGTCGGCTCGCCGATGGAACTCTACAAGAACCCGGCAAACAAGTTCGTCGCGGGCTTCATCGGCGCGCCGAAGATGAATTTCCTGCCAGTGAAGGTGCAGTCCGTCGCTGGCGATACCGCAACCGTCGCCTCCGATACGATGTCCCCCATCCCGGTCAAGGGAAGAGGCTTTTCGATCGGTGATCCGGCTTGGCTCGGGATCAGGCCGCAATTCCTGAAACCTGGCCCGCCGACGGACGGCGAAGGAGCTCTTCGCGGGCGCATTGCGCTGGTCGAGCGCCTGGGAACCGAGACGATTATCGCGGTCGATACCGCCGAAAACGAGAGAGTGGTCGCCGCAATCCCTGTGGATGTCGAACTGGCGTTCGGGGATGCCGCCGAGTTCCAGTTCAACCCGCAGGCTGCGCATCTATTTCACTGATCGGAGCACAAGCCGAGCCGGGCCACGGCAATCGGCTCCAACGCGGCTCCCATACCGACTGTAATAATATTGAAGCAAGGAACGACATGAGACAGGATCTTTCCGGAAAGGTGGCCGCAGTGACCGGTGCGGCGTCGGGCATCGGCCTCGAATGCGCCCGAGCCCTGTTGGCCGAAGGCGTCAGCGTCGCACTTGTCGACAGGGCGGGCGATACGCTCGATAAGCTATGCTCTGAACTGGGGCCGAACGCCTTTCCGCTGGCGATCGATCTGACCGATTCCTCCAGCGTCGCAACGATGATGCCGCGCATCCTCGACCGGTTCGGCAAGCTCGATATCTTCCACGCCAATGCCGGCGCCTATATCGGCGGAGAGGTGGTCGAGGGCGACCCGGATGCCTGGGACCGCATGCTCAATCTCAACATCAATGCCGCCTTCCGTTCCGTCCAGGCCGTGCTGCCGCATATGGTCGAGCGCAAGACCGGCGACATCATCATGACCAGCTCGATTGCCGGCCTGGTGCCGGTCGTCTGGGAGCCGATCTACACCGCCTCCAAACATGCGGTGCAGGCGTTCGTTCACACCGTGCGGCGCCAGGTCGCCAGACACGGCATCCGCGTCGGCGCGGTCGCACCCGGGCCTGTCATCACCGCATTGATCAGCGATTGGCCCCAGGCGAAACTCGATGAGGCGATCGCGGCGGGAGGTTTGATGGAGGCGACGGAAGTCGCCGAAGCCGTGATGTTCATGCTCTCGAGACCCCGCAACATCACTATTCGCGATCTCGTCATTTTGCCTCTCAGCACGGATCTCTAGTCATGACCCGCTTCTTTATCGGCATCGATGTGGGAACAGGCAGCGCGCGGGCCGGTGTGTTCGATGAGGCCGGGACGCTACTGGCATCCGCCAAACACCCGATCACCATTTGGCACGAGCCCGGCCATATCGTCGAGCAATCCGGCGAACAGATATGGCAGGCGGTCTGCGAGAGCGTCCGGGAAGCCGTCGGTTCTGCCCGTATCCCGCTGTCGGCGGTTGCGGGAATAGGTGTCGACGCGACCTGCTCGCTGGTCGTCGTCAATGCTGATGGGAAGCCGGTCTCGGTCAGCCCCTCGGGAGAGGCCGACCGCAACGTCATCGTCTGGATGGATCACCGCGCCGCCGGCGAGGCGGCCGAGATCAACGGTGGGCGGCACGAGGTCCTGCGTTATGTGGGGGGCAAAATTTCGCCGGAGATGGAAACGCCGAAGCTTCTCTGGCTGAAGCGCAACCTGCCACGATCGTTTGCCGATGCCGGACATTTCTTCGATCTCGCCGACTATCTGACCTTTCGCGCGACGGGATCGCTCAGCCGGTCGGCCTGCACGGTCACCTGCAAATGGACCTATCTCGCCCATGAGCAGCGCTGGGATGCCTCATATTTCAGGGCGATCGGCCTTGGAGAACTGGCCGATGAGGGTTTCAAGCGGATCGGCACCGACATCGTCGATCCGGGAACGCCGGTTGCAAACGGCCTGACGGAACAGGCCGCTGCCGATCTCGGCCTGAGGCCGGGAACCCCTGTCGGTGCCGGCCTGATCGACGCCCATGCGGGCGGCATCGGCACGCTCGGCGGTCAAGATCCAGAAGGCCGCGCAGACGTTCGAAACAGGCTCGCCTATATTTTCGGGACATCCGCCTGTTCCATGGCCTCCAGCGACAATCCCGTGTTTGTCGATGGTGTATGGGGGCCGTATTATTCGTCAATGGTCCCCGGACTGTGGCTGACCGAAGGTGGCCAGTCGGCAGCCGGCGCTGCCATCGATCACCTGGTCACGATGCACCCGGCATCCGCTGAAGCGCGCTCCAGGGCCGAAGCCGATGGGATCTCGCTCGTTGCCTGGCTCGACCATGAAGCGACGAGACTGTGTCCAAATCTCGCCCAGGCCGTCGAACTTGCAGGCACTGTCCACGTCCTGCCCGAATTCATCGGCAACCGATCGCCGCATGCGGACCCCGATGCGCGCGCCGTCATTGCGGGGCTCGGGCTGGAAACCGATATTGCCAGCCTGATTTCGCTGTTTGTCGCCGGGCTCTGCGGCATCGGCTATGGCCTCAGGCAGCTGCTGGACAAGCTGTCGCAGAACGGCATGGCCTTCGACCTGATCATCGCCAGCGGCGGTGCGGCGCAAAGTCACCTCGTGCGTCAGATCCTGGCGGACACGACAAATCTGCCGGTGGCTGTCGCCGATACGGAGGAACCGGTTCTGCTCGGCAGCGCGATGCTTGGAGCCGCCGCCGCTGGCCGATACGGGTCGCTGCAGGAAGCCATGAGCGCGATGTCGCGTCTCTCGACGCTCTACAGGCCTGCCGGCGGCACGGTCCGCCAAATGCACGATCACCGATACCGCGCTTTTAGTCGGCTTCAGGAGATGGAACGGCAGATACGGTCAGATCGCAGAACGCTATCGTCTTGAGAGATCTGGACTGAGGGCTCGCTTCCAGCTCCACATGACATGGGTAGTACCGTAGCGCCGCCTAGTTCTCTCCGCCCGGCGTGAAGCGGGCGACCAATGCGTGCCGGTCGCCCGGATAGGTGAAGCGCACGAATGTTACCGGACCGGTGCTGCCCCAGGTCCGTCGTTCGATGGCCAGACAGGCAGCGTTCCTGGAAATGTCGAGCCTCTTTGCGACCTCCGCGCCGGCCGACTGGGCATAGATCCGATGTTCCGCAGTGCTCCACGGGATCTGGCTGATGAGCCAGGTCCCCGGCGCCGACTTCGAAAAATCCTCGCTCTCCGCTTCGGGCACGGTCGTCAGGTTGATCAGCCGCTCCTCAAGGCAGAACGGCCGTTCGCCGGCGTGGTGAAGGCAGACGAGATCGAGGACCGAGGCCGTTTCCGAAAGCTCCAGATGTTGCCGGTCTAGGGGGGTTGCTTCGCGTCGAACCCGATTTTCAAGCCGGTAGGAATAGGCAAGCTTAAGGGAGCGGACCTCCGCCTCGATACTATGGATTTCGAGCACCGCGGCCTGGGTCACCGGTTGCGAAACGAAGCTGCCGGATTTCTTGCGCCGCTCGATCAGCCCAGCCCTCGCCAGATGCGTCAGCACCTTGTTGGCGGTCATCCGCGAGCAGCCGTATTGTACGGCAAGATCGACCTCGAAAGGCAGGCGATATCCTGGAGGCCATTCGCCGGAGACGATCCGCCCCTCTATGTCGCTCAAAATGCGATGATGGAGGGTGGCTTCCTTGCCATTCGTCATAGTGTCAGCAATTCCTGCATTACCATCCTGAACCGCCGGCCGATCGCGTCCCGCCGGACATGCCGCCCGCCTTCGACCTGCTTGCGGCCAAGCGACCAGACGCAATCCACGACAATGCCGCCCGCAAATATCCAATGGTCGAGAATCTGATCGGCGGCAAGATAGGGAACGTCATTGACGTCGAGCGAGACGATATCGGCGTAGTTGCCCGGAGCCAAGCCGGCGGCCGCACCAAGCGCCGTTCCGCCGCCCGAAAGCGCCGTCTCGAACAACCGCCGCCCCGTCGAACCCTCCGGTTTTGCCAGGACGTTGCGCCTCTTCAGGCCAAGGCGCTGGGAATATTCGAGCTGACGCAGCTCCTGCGCCACGGAAATCAGTAGGTTCGAATCCGAACCGATACCGAAGCGGCCGTTCTGCGCGACGAAGTCTTCGCCGGGAAAGATGCCGTCGCCCAGATTGGACTCGGTGATCGGGCAAAGCCCGGCGATGGCGCCGCTTTCCGCCATGCGGCGGGTTTCATCCTCGGTCATGTGAGTTGCGTGGATGAGGCACCAGCGTTCGGTGACCGGCATGTTTGCAAGCAGCCAGTCGACGGGCCGGGCGCCGGACCAGGCAAGGCAGTCCTCGACCTCCTTCACCTGTTCGGCGATGTGGATATGCACCGGGCCGTCGCCTGCCATTTGCACGACCCCATCGAGTTCCTGCGGAGTGACGGCGCGGAGGCTATGGGGCGCGACGCCGAGTTCCGCGCCGGGTATGGCCGCAGTCAGATGACGGCAGCCGTCCATGGTCTTGGCAAAATCGTCGATCGAGTGGATGAAACGGCGCTGGCCCTCGATCGGCGCCGCGCCGCCGAAGCCCGAATGGGCATAAAAAACCGGCAGGAGGGTCAGGCCGATTCCCGCCTCCGCACTCGCCGCGCCGATGCGCTCGGCCATCTCGGCGATATTGGCGTAGTGGCCGCCATCCCTGTCGTGGTGGAGATAGTGGAATTCCCCCACCCGCGAAAAGCCGGCTTCCAGCATTTCCATATAGAGCTGTGAGGCAACGGCCTCGACCTGTTCCGGCGTTATCGAGAGCGCGAACTTGTACATCAGCGTCCGCCAGCTCCAGAAACTGTCGTCGCCGGGACCGCGAATTTCCGTAAGGCCCGCCATGGCGCGCTGGAAGGCATGGCTGTGCAGGTTCGGCATCGCAGGCACGACAACCTTGTGACACTCGTCTTCCGCCGTCGCCTCGATGCCGACCTCCACTCCCGCAAGTCGGTCCGCCTCGATCGTCAACCTTACATTCTGCTGCCATCCATCCGGCAGGAGAGCCAATTGCGCATGAAGCGTGGCCATGGACGCCTTCCCTTTTCCTCGCGGAGACCAAAATTCTTCTTGTCACTCGGATTATTATGTATATACATGTTCTTCCATAAGGAAAGGCGAAAAGCTTATGGATGGGGAAGATTCTTCAAAATCTGCAGCAGGCTCCGCATCGCTTTGGCACAATGCGCGGATCGCCACTTTTGCTCCCTCGGCATCCGGTTTCGGCATAATCGAAGCCGGTGCGATCGCCGTGCGCGATGGGCGGATAGCTTTCGTCGGCGCACTCGCCGACCTGCCTGCCGATTTTGAGAAATCTGAACACAAAACCGATTGCGGCGGGCGGTGGATCACCCCGGCCCTGATCGACTGCCATACCCATCTGGTATTCGGCGGCGACCGCGCGATGGAATTCGAAATGCGCCTGGCGGGATCGACCTACGAGGAGATCGCACGGGCCGGCGGCGGCATCATCTCCTCTGTGAAGGCAACCAATGCCCTCTCGGAAGACGAGCTCCTTGAGCAAGCGCTCCGCAGGCTGGACACGCTTCTGGCCGAGGGCCTCTGCACGGTCGAGATCAAATCCGGCTATGCGCTGAATATCGAAGGTGAACTCAAGATGCTGCGGGTCGCCCGCAGGCTGGGCGAAATCAGGCCGGTGCGGATCGTTACCAGCTGGCTTGCCGCCCACGCGACACCGCCGGACTACAAGGGCCGCAACGGCGATTACGTCACCGACGTGGTTCTGCCGGGTCTTGAGGCTGCGCATTCGCAAGGGCTCGTCGATGCGGTCGACGGTTTCTGCGAAGGCATCGCCTTTTCGCCGGCCGAAATCGGCCTGGTTTTCGACAAAGCGAAAGCGCTTGGCCTTCCCGTCAAGCTGCATGCGGAACAGCTTTCCGATCTCGGCGGCGCGCGCCTCGCCTCCTCCTATGGCGCACTGTCGGCCGATCATCTGGAATATCTTTCGGCGGCGGATGCCAGGGCGATGGCGCAGGCAGGTACGGTCGCCGTGCTGCTGCCGGGCGCCTTCTATACGCTGCGCGAAAAGCAGGCACCGCCCGTCCAGGCACTACGCGACGCCGGCACCCCTATCGCGCTTGCGACCGACAGCAATCCCGGCACCTCGCCGCTGACCTCGCTGCTCATGACCATGAACATGGGCGCGACATTGTTCGGCCTGACGGTCGAGGAATGTCTTGCCGGGGTCACGCGGGAGGCCGCGCGCGCACTCGGTCTTCAGGCAGAAACCGGCACGCTTGAGGTCGGCAAATCCGCCGACTTCGCGATCTGGGATATCGAGCGGCCGGCGGAGCTCGTCTATCGCATCGGCTTCAATCCGCTGACGGCACGGATCTTCAAGGGCGAGAGGGTTTCCGCATGAGCATTGTTCTGACACCCGGCTCGGTGAGCCTTCGCGAGCTTCAGGACATCTACTGGAACGGCACGCCGGCACGGATCGATTCTTCGTTCGACGCAGGAATTGAGAAGGCTGCGGCGCGGATCGCCCAGATTGCGGCCGGCAACGAGCCGGTCTACGGCATCAACACCGGCTTCGGAAAACTGGCGTCGATCAAGATCGACAGCGCCGATGTCGCGACGCTCCAGCGCAATCTGATCCTGTCGCATTGCTGCGGCGTCGGCGCTCCGCTTGCGGAGAATATCGTCCGCCTGATCATGGCGCTGAAACTCGTCTCGCTCGGCCGCGGCGCCTCCGGCGTCCGGCTCGACCTTGTGCGCCTGATCGAGGCGATGCTGGAAACCGGCGTGATCCCGCTCATCCCGGAAAAAGGCTCGGTCGGCGCCTCGGGCGATCTCGCGCCGCTTGCGCATATGGCGGCCGTGATGATGGGCGAAGGCGAAGCCTTCTATCGAGGCAATCTGCTGCCCGCCGCCAAGGCTCTTGCGAAGGCAGGATTGAACCCGGTCGTGCTTGCCGCCAAGGAAGGCCTTGCCCTGATCAACGGCACCCAGACCTCGACGGCCCTGGCGCTGGCCGGCCTGTTCCGCGCTCATCGCGCCGCCCAGACCGCGCTGGTGACCGGCGCGATGTCGACGGACGCCGCCATGGGCTCTTCCGCACCGTTCCATCCGGATATCCACACGCTTCGCGGCCACAAGGGCCAGATCGATGCTGCCGCGGCTCTGCGCGCATTATTGTCGGGCTCGGTCATCCGCGAAAGCCATCTGCAGGGCGACGAACGGGTGCAGGATCCCTATTGCATCCGCTGCCAGCCGCAGGTGGACGGCGCCTGCCTCGATCTGCTGCGGTCGGTCGCACGCACGCTCGAGATCGAAGCCAATGCGGTAACCGACAATCCGCTGGTGCTTTCTGATGACACCGTGGTTTCCGGCGGAAATTTTCACGCCGAACCGGTGGCCTTTGCCGCCGATCAGATCGCGCTTGCCGTCTGCGAAATCGGCGCGATCTCCCAGCGCCGCATTGCACTGCTCGTGGACCCGGCCCTTTCCTACGGTCTGCCGGCGTTTCTTGCGAAAAAGCCGGGGCTCAATTCCGGGCTGATGATCGCGGAAGTCACATCCGCCGCGCTGATGTCGGAAAACAAGCAGATGTCGCATCCGGCATCGGTCGACTCGACGCCGACCTCCGCCAACCAGGAAGACCATGTTTCGATGGCCTGCCACGGCGCGCGCCGGCTTCTGCAGATGACCGACAATCTTGCGACCATCATCGGCATCGAGGCGCTGACGGCAGCGCAGGGCGTGGAACTGCGCAAGCCGCTGACGACCAGTCCCGAACTTCAGAAGGTGATCGCCACCATCCGCTCCGTCGTTCCGAGCCTGGAAGAGGATCGCTACATGGCAAACGACCTCAAGGCGGCGACAGATCTCGTCGCTTCAGGCGCGCTCGCCGCGTCCGTTTCAGCGGATATCCTGCCGGTCCTGGAGGCGTGAAATGGCTGTCCTTGAAACCAGACAGGGCACGTCTCCCGTCATTCTCGGCTTTCCGCATACGGGAACCGATGTGCCCCCGGTGATCTGGGACCGGCTGAACGACAACGGTCGCCTGCTTGCCGATACGGACTGGCACATCCATCAACTCTACGACGGCCTTCTGGCGGATGCGACGACGGTGCGAGCCACGTTCCACCGCTACGTGATCGACGCCAACCGCGATCCGCAAGGTACCAGCCTCTATCCCGGCCAGAACACAACAGGCCTGATCCCGGAGACGGATTTCGACGGCAAGAGCATCTGGAAACCGGGCGCCGCGCCGACCGAGGCCGACACCAGAGAGCGGCTGCGCGATTTCCATGCGCCCTATCACGCGGCCCTTGCGGCCGAAATCGACCGGGTCAAATCCATCCACGGCATTGCGGTGCTCTACGATTGTCACTCGATCCGCTCGCACATTCCGTTCCTGTTCGAGGGCACCCTGCCCGATTTCAACATCGGCACGGATATGGGCCAAACCTGCGCCCCGGCCATCGAACAGGCGGCGCTCGATGTGGCAACTGCGGCTTCGGGCTACACGAGCATCTTGAACGGCCGCTTCAAGGGCGGTTGGACGACACGGTTTTACGGCAAGCCGGAAACCGGCGTCCATGCCATCCAGATGGAACTTGCCCAGTCCACCCATCTCGCGGCAGAGGCCCTGCCCTTTGCCTATGATCCGGCCAAGGCGGAGCGGCTGCGCGTCCATCTGAAAAATATCCTGACGCGGATCGAGCGGATCGCCCTCGGCCTCGCGTCACAGAAAAACAACAACCGATAAAGGGAACGTTCCGATGACCAATCCCCGCCACAATATCCGCGAAATCCGCGCCCCGCGCGGCAACCAGCTCAACGCCAAAAGCTGGATGACGGAAGCGCCCCTGCGCATGCTGATGAACAATCTCGATCCGGACGTGGCGGAAAACCCCAATGAACTGGTCGTTTATGGCGGCATCGGACGCGCTGCCCGTACCTGGGACGATTTCGACCGGATCGTCGCGACGCTGAAGACGCTGACGGAGGAAGAAACGCTTCTGGTGCAGTCCGGCAAGCCGGTCGGTGTGTTCCGCACCCACAAGGACGCCCCACGCGTGCTGATCGCCAACTCGAACCTCGTGCCCCATTGGGCGACCTGGGACCATTTCAACGAGCTCGATAAGAAGGGGCTGGCCATGTATGGCCAGATGACCGCCGGTTCGTGGATCTATATCGGCACCCAGGGCATCGTGCAGGGCACCTACGAAACGTTCGTGGAAGCCGGACGCCAGCATTATGGCGGCAATCTTAAAGGCAAATGGATCCTGACCGGCGGCCTCGGCGGCATGGGCGGCGCCCAGCCGCTTGCCGCCGTCATGGCCGGCGCCTGCTGCCTGGCCGTCGAATGCAATCCGGACAGCATCGATTTTCGGCTGCGCACCCGCTATGTCGATGCCAAGGCGGAAACGCTCGACGAAGCCATGGAGATGATCGCCCGCTGGACGGCCGCCGGCGAGGCAAAGTCCGTCGGCCTGCTCGGCAATGCCGCGGAAATCCTCCCCGAGATGGTCCGTCGCGGCATCCGTCCGGACATGGTGACAGACCAGACCTCCGCCCATGACCCGATCAACGGTTACCTGCCGAAGGACTGGACGATCGCCGAATGGAAGGCCAAACGCGAAAGCGATCCGAAGGCGGTGGAAAAAGCCGCCCGCGCATCGATGCGCGAGCATGTGGAGGCGATGATCGCCTTCTGGAACGCCGGCATCCCGACGCTCGACTACGGCAACAATATCCGCCAGGTCGCCAAGGACGAGGGGCTGGAAAACGCCTTCGCCTTCCCCGGCTTCGTGCCGGCCTATATCCGTCCGCTGTTCTGCCGCGGCATCGGCCCGTTCCGCTGGGCCGCCCTTTCCGGCGATCCGGAAGACATCTACCGCACCGACGCCAAGGTGAAGGAACTGCTGCCGGACAACGCGCATCTCCACAACTGGCTCGACATGGCGCGCGAACGGATTTCCTTCCAGGGCCTGCCGGCGCGCATCTGCTGGGTGGGCCTCGGCGTGCGCCACAAGCTCGGCCTCGCCTTCAACGAGATGGTCCGCAACGGTGAGCTGAAAGCGCCGATCGTGATCGGCCGCGACCACCTGGACTCAGGGTCGGTCGCCTCTCCCAATCGCGAGACGGAAGCGATGAAGGACGGCTCGGATGCGGTATCCGACTGGCCCCTGCTGAATGCGCTTTTGAACACAGCGTCCGGTGCCACCTGGGTGTCTCTGCATCACGGCGGCGGCGTCGGCATGGGTTATTCGCAGCATTCCGGCATGGTCATCTGCTGCGACGGCAGCGAGGACGCCGACCGCCGGATCGAACGGGTGCTGTGGAACGACCCCGCCACCGGCGTCATGCGCCATGCGGATGCGGGCTACGAGATCGCCGTGGATTGCGCCAAGGAAAACGGACTGCGCCTGCCCGGCATCCTCGGCAACTAACCCATGAAAATCCTGCGCGCCTCCGATCACAAGCGAATGCCGTGGAAGAACGGAGGCGGCGAGACGGTGGAGATCGCCGTCTTTCCGGCCGGCGCATCGATCGGGGATTTCGACTGGCGCATCAGCATGGCGATCGTCGCCTCCGACGGACCGTTCTCGGTCTTTCCGGACATGGACCGAACCCTGTCGATCCTCTCCGGCGCCGGCATGGAGCTGACGATCGATGGCGGCGAGCCCCTGATCTTCGATCTCGATTCCGAGCCTTTCCCATTTCCGGCCGACAAACCGGCTTCGGCAAGGCTTGCGAACGGCATCGTAACCGACCTCAACGTGATGACACGGCGCGGCCGGTTTTCCCACCGCGTCATCCGGCAGCCGACACCCGTCTCGCTGCCGCCATCCGCCTCCTTGCGGTTCGTTCTTGCGACAGGAAAACACACGATCGCGTTCGGGTCGGAGAAAGCTGACCTCGGGCCGCTTGATTGCCTGGCCCATGAGGCCGACGCGGCCAGCGACCTCGTTATCTCAGGAGGACTTGACGTTCTCCTGATAGAACTGGGCCCCAAAGTCGGAGATGAGTGATTTACGTTTGACTGAGCCAAGCCTCGTCAGCGCGTCAGCGGATAGATCAACTGGCCATCCTCCTCACCTCGGGGAAATGCACCCTCGCGGCTGCGCTTTTCGGACTGCTGATAGCCCTGTGGGCTGATGCCGATATAGCGCTTGAACATGCGGGAGAAATAATAGGCGTCCGTATAGCCGGAAAGCTCGGCGGCGCGCTTCACCGTGCAGCCGCCGGCCATCAGGCCCATCGCCCGCTCCATCCGCTTGAATTCCTGGAACTTGTCGGGCGTCCAGCCGACCCGCTTCCTGAATTCCCGCTTGAAATAGTCCGGATTATAGGGCGCCGAGTTGATCGTCCTTTCGACGATCTCCTCGC
The DNA here is from genome assembly GCF_023006485.1 of Neorhizobium sp. BETTINA12A. Taxonomy (NCBI): domain Bacteria; kingdom Pseudomonadati; phylum Pseudomonadota; class Alphaproteobacteria; order Hyphomicrobiales; family Rhizobiaceae; genus Neorhizobium; species Neorhizobium sp. BETTINA12A. The sequence continues at coordinate 20,041 of NZ_JALBGW010000006.1, read as the reverse complement.
CCAACGGATCGGCGGCGATCTGGCTGGCGGCCACCATCACCGAAAACGACAGCGCATCCGGATTGTTGACATTGCCGACCGACTGCTCCTTCCAGCCGATATGGGCCTGCTCGATGAATTCGATCAACAGGAACATGAAAAGATGGTGCTGGAGGAGCGTCGTCGAATAGGGTGGCGCGTTGTCGTGGTAATAACGCGTCAGCGGCTCCATCATCTCCCACCGGGCGAGCGTGACGGCATGTTTCAGGTTCATCTGAGCGATAAGGTCGAGCCGCCCGAAGAGGTCAAGGGTAAAATGCTGGGCGATGCCGGTATAGGCCTCCATCGAGGTCGAATGGCCGGAAAACCAGGTATCCGCAGGCAGCAGCATCGCCCTGCCCGGCGCCATGTCGATCGTCTCGCCTTCGACCTCGTAACGCGCCGAACCCGTCAGGCAGATGATCAGGTCGTGCACGCTGTTCGATTTGTCGACGCCCCAGGTATGCGAATGCTGCATCCTTATGGTTGAACGCGTCAGCGTCAACGCCATCGCGTTCATCGGAATGGCAGACAGAATGCTACCTTCGATTTTCTCCATCCTTTTCCCCGAATTCGTCGATTTGATCTGACTGGCAAAGTGAGAATATCAGCCCGGGAGCTGAGAACTCAACACGTCTGAGACATTAATGGGAGGAAATGGCGCTTCAATTGCGGAAGCCTGATGGACCGGCGTGTCCGCAGATAGAAGAGCCAGAGGTCGCGATGCACAATATAGCAAGTGTCTCTTCGTTCAACGTCGCCTCTATCGGCGGCGGTTCGCTCAACTGCGCGACGAAATCCACGGGCGACGTCGCCTGTGACGGAACCGTCACCGCGCATGCCGGCCGGATGCTGCGCCTGCCGGAAGCGCCGGCCGGACTGGGGCAGCCGGCATGAGCGGCGACAACAAGTTTCTGGGGCTGTTCTACCTGTCGCCCTTCATCATCGGACTGCTGGTGTTCACGGCGCTCCCCTTCCTAGCATCGCTTTATCTGAGCTTCACCAACTACAACCTGATGAACGAGCCGGTCTTCACCGGCCTGCAGAATTATATAAGGCTGTTCACCAACGACCGGACGTTCCGCAAATCCCTCTGGGTGACGCTGGTTTACGTGTTCACCACGGTGCCGCTGAAGCTCGTCTTCGCGCTGTTCATGGCGGTGATCCTCAATTACAAGCTGAAGTTCATCAACGTATTCCGGACGGCCTATTACGTGCCGTCGATCCTCGGCGGCTCGATCGCCATCGCCGTCCTGTGGCGCTACATCTTCGCCGATGTCGGCCTCGTCAACATGGGCCTGCAGCTCATCGGTTTCGAGCCGGTCAACTGGTTCGGCGACCCGACCAATGCGCTGTTCACCATCACGCTGTTGCGCCTCTGGCAGTTCGGCTCGGCCATGGTGATCTTCCTCGCCGCCCTCCAGAGCATCGACAAGACGCTCTACGAGGCGGCCTCGATCGACGGCGCCGGCAAATGGACGAGCTTCGTCTACATCACCCTGCCGCTGATCACGCCCGTCATCTTCTTCAACCTGATCATGCAGATGGTCCAGGCCTTCCAGGAGTTCAACGGTCCCTACATCATCACCCAAGGCGGCCCGCTGAAATCCACCTATCTCCTGCCGATCTATATCTATGACGAGGCCTTCAAGCGCTTCGACATGGGGTATGCCTCGGCGATCGCCTGGGTCCTGTTCCTGATCATCATGGCCCTCACCCTCATCGCCTTCTGGTCTTCGCGCCACTGGGTCTATTACGCCGGCGACAAGAGGAGCTGACCATGACCGATCACATCCTCTCCAATTCTCCAGCAGCCCGCGACATCGACGTCGTCCGCAGCCGCGAAACGCGCCGCCACCGCTTCAATGCCGTGCTGCGTTACGCACTGCTGACCGTGGTCGGGTTGCTTATGCTCTATCCGCTGATCTGGCTGATCGGCGCCTCGTTCAAGACCAATTCGGAGATCTTCTCCAACCCCGGCTTCTGGCCGGAACACCCGACGCTCGACGGTTATATCAGGGGCTGGAAGACCTCGACGCCCTATTCCTTCGGCACGTTCTTCATCAACACACTGTGGATCGTCATCCCGAAGGTGATCGGTACGGCGATTTCCTGCACGGCGGTCGCCTACGGCTTTGCCCGTTTCGATTTTCCGTTCAAGAAAGTGCTGTTTTCCGCGCTGATCGCGACGCTGCTTTTGCCGAACGTGGTCACCCGCATTCCGCAATACCTGATCTTCCGCGATCTCGGCTGGCTCGACAGCTACCTGCCGCTCTGGGTGCCTTCGGCACTGGCGGGCGATGCCTTCTTCGTCTTCATGCTGGTGCAGTTCCTGCGCGCCATCCCGCGCGACATGGAAGAGGCTGCTCGCGTCGACGGAGCCAATACCATCCAGACGCTGGTCTTCATCGTCGTGCCTTTGCTGATGCCGGCGCTGATCTCGGTATGCCTGTTCCAGTTCATGTGGACGATGAACGACTTCCTCGGGCCGCTGATCTACATCTCTTCGGTCGAAAAATACCCGATCTCGCTGGCGCTGAAACTGTCGATCGACACGACCGAAGCCTTCGAATGGAACCGGGTTCTGGCGATGTCGGTGCTGTCGCTGGCGCCGGCGCTCGCGGTCTTCTTCCTCGCCCAGAAATATTTCATCGACGGCATCTCCTCCGGCGGGATCAAAGGATAGTCACATGGCGCGTCTTCAGCTGAGAAACCTCGAAAAAGACTATGGTACCTTCCGCGCGGTGCATGGCATCAATCTCGATGTCGAAGACGGCGAGTTCATGGTGCTGGTCGGCCCCTCCGGCTGCGCCAAGTCCACCACGCTCAGAATGATCGCAGGGCTGGAACGGGTCACCGGCGGCGAGATCCGCATCGGCGGCGAACTGGTCAATGACAAGACGCCGGGCGACCGCGGCATATCCATGGTCTTCCAGAACTACGCGCTCTATCCGCATATGAAGGTGCGCAAGAACCTCTCCTTCAGCATGCGGCTGAAGCGCCGTCCCAGTGCCGAGATCGAGCAGGCGACGAACCATGTCGCCGGCCTGCTGGAGATCGACCCCTTGCTTGACCGGCTGCCAAAACAGCTGTCCGGCGGCCAGGCGCAGCGCGTCGCGGTCGGCCGGGCGCTGATCAAGAAACCGCAGGTCTTCCTGTTCGACGAACCGCTCTCCAATCTCGATGCCAAGCTGCGCGCCTCGATGCGCGTTCGCATCACCGACCTGCACAAGCGGCTGAAGGCGGAAAACCAGCAGGCGACGGTCATCTACGTCACCCACGACCAGACAGAAGCCATGACCATGGGCGACCGCATCTGCGTCATGAAGGACGGCCACATCATGCAGGTCGCCGACCCGGTGACGCTCTACAGCCGCCCGGCCAACACCTTCGTCGCCGGCTTCATCGGCAGCCCGGAGATGAATTTCCTCGACGGCACGTTCGAGGGCGACAACAGCGTGCGGGCGGCAGACCAGGTGATCACGCTCGGCGACGAGTTCACCAAGCGGATTTCCGGACGCAGCGAGCACGTCACGCTTGGCATCCGTCCGCAGCATCTGCGCATCGCCGTAGCTGAAACGCCCGGCACCATCAGGGGCAAGCTTACCCATATCGAGTTCATGGGCCACGAAGTCTACCTCTATGTCGACATCGGCCCGAAACGCCTGATCGCCGTCGTGCCGTCCGCGTCCTACGACCGCGCAGCACTTCGCGACGACTGGGTCTGGCTCTCCGCCGACCCGAAGGGCGTCCATCTGTTCGACCGCCAGTCCGGGGAAAATATCAGCCTGGCGATTTGAAAACTGCATCGTTCCAACTTGGGAGGAGCCAAAATGAGAACCATGATCATGACGGCGGCTTTGTTTGCCGCCACCAGCCTTTCGACCGCATTCGCTTCGGATCTGCGCATGTCCTGGTGGGGCAGCGACGACCGCCATATCGCAACCCAGGAGGCCCTGAAACTCTGCGGTGCCAAGTTCGGCCACACGATCGCGCCTGAATTCACCGGCTTCCAAGGCCATCAGGAAAAGATCGCCACCCAGCTCGCCGGTCGCACCGAGGCCGACATCATGCAGGTGAACTGGCCCTGGCTGCCGCTGTTCACCAAGAACGGCGACGGCTTTGCCGATTTGAACCAGTACAAGGACATCATCGACCTCAGCCAGTGGTCGAAGCCGGACCTCGACAGCGGCACCGTCAAGGGCAAGTTGAACGGCATTTCCGTCTCCACCACCGGCCGGGTCTTCATGTTCAACAAGACCACCTATGACAAGGCCGGCATCCCGATTCCGAAAACCTGGGAGGAGCTGATCGCCGCCGCGCCGAAGATGAAGGAAAAGCTCGGCAAGGAGTTTTATCCCTTCGAAGGTGCCGCCCTCGATGCCCGCCTGATGGTGATCCTGCGCACCACCCAGAAGACCGGCAAGGACCTGATCGACCCGGCCACCAACAAGGTCGCCTGGAGCGAAGCCGAACTCGTCGAAGGATTGGAATTCTACAAGACCCTGGTCGACAAGGGCGTCATCGAGAGCTGGAAGACGGTTGCTGCCGGCGGCAACACCCCGCTGCATGAAAACCAGAAATGGGCCAAGGGTCAGATCGCCGGCACCTACCAGTGGGACAGCACCTACGGCAAGATCGCCACGCCGATGGAAAAGGGCCAGGAACTGGTGCCCGTGAAGCTGTTGACGATCGAGGGCGCCAAGACCGACGGCGTCTATCGCAAGCCCTCCATGCTGTTTTCGATCTCCAGGAACAGCAAGGACCCGAAGGGCGCGGCCCAGGTGCTCAATTGCCTGCTCAACGATCCGGCAGCGGTCAAGATCATGGGCGCCACGCGCGGCATTCCCTCCAGCAAGATAGCGCTCGATACGCTGACCAAGGAAGGCAAGATCAAGCCGGTGCAGATCGAAGCCTACAAGCGGGTGATGGAGCCGACCAGCCCCGGCGTCTCGCCGCTCAACGAGCATCCGCGCGTCACTGAAGTCTTCGACACCAATTTCGAAGCCTTCGCCTATGGCCAGCAATCCTCCAAGGATGCCGCGACCGAGATCATCGCTGGCATCAACCAGGCGCTGACGGGGATCTGAGGACGTGACGGACGTCGCCATCGAACTCCTGATCACCGGCCCCCGCAGCGCGACCTTCCGCGTCGATGCCGAAAGGCATCTCCACACGCGCGAGGAAGCGCTTGCCTGGCAGGTTCGGGAGATCGACGGCGCGTTGGTCGCCGAGGGGACGACGTCGAAGGTCGTCTTCACCGTCGCCTCCCTTGAGCCGGGCGCTGCCTATCACCTGTATACAGGCGAAGCCCGGCTCGAATTTACCACACGGCAGGAAACGGCCCTGATCGACATCCGCGATTTCGGCGCCTCGACTGAAGCACGAGACAACACGTTGGCGATCCAGCGGGCCATCGCGGTGCTCGCTCCCGGCGGCACGCTGAGAATACCGGCCGGGCGCTGGCTGAGCGGTCCGATCTTCCTCAAGAGCGACATGACCCTGCTCGTCGAGGACGGCGCGGAGCTCGCGGCAATCGCCAGCAGGCAAGACTTTCCGATCCTGCCGGCGCGTCATGCGGATGGCCGCATTCTCGGCACATGGGAAGGCGTGGCAGAGCCCTGTTACGCCAGCCTGATCAACGCGATCGATTGCCGGAACCTGCATCTTACCGGCACCGGCGTCATTGATGGCGGCGGTGATCGTGGCGACTGGTGGTCATGGCCGAAGGAGACCCGCCAGGGCGCCAGACGCCCCCGTACCGTCTTCCTTTCGGCCTGCGAAAACGTCACGCTTTCCGGCCTCACCATCCGCAACTCGCCGTCCTGGACGGTCCATCCGGTCCTCTGCAAGGGGCTTGTCGCGGCGGACCTGACGATCAAGAACGATCCGGATTCTCCGAATACCGACGGGTTCAACCCCGAAAGCAGCTCCGATATCCATCTTGTCGGCCTGCACATTTCGGTCGGCGACGACTGCATCGCACTGAAGGCCGGCAAACGCAGCCCGTTCGGCGGACCGGACCGCCCGACCGAGCATGTGCGGATCGAGAACTGCCTGATGGAACGCGGCCACGGTGCGGTCGTCATCGGCAGCGAGATGAGCGCCGGCATCAGCGACATCGCCATCCGCAACTGTCACTTCAGGGGCACCGACCGCGGGCTGCGCATCAAGACGCGCAGGGGACGCGGCGGCACGGTCGCCGACATCCGGCTGACCGACAGCCTGATGGAGGACGTGGCGACCCCGGTCGCCGTCAATTCCTTCTATTTCTGCGATACCGACGGCCGGTCCGATTACGTCCAGTCCCGGTCGCCGCTGCCGGTCTCCACGGAAACACCGAGCATCAGCTCGATCACCGTGAAAAACGTCACCGTTTCAGGCGCGCGAACGGCCGCCGCCGTCTTCTACGGACTGCCGGAGGCGGCAATCCGGGACATTGCCTTCGAAAACTACTCCGTCTCCTTCGCGCCAGATGCCGAGGCCGAAGTGCCGGAAATGGCCTCTCTCCTCCTGCCGCTCCGGCATGCCGGGATCATTGCGGAAAACGCCGTTTTCAGCCGCCTTGCGCGACTTTCTCCGGTTTCCATTCATCCAGCTCAAGACTGAAATCCGATGCTTCAGGACTATTTCGAGACTTACGCCCGCGATTACCAATATTACAAAGGCGGCGCCTGGTGTTACGAGGACGGCTGCCTCTATCGCGGCCTGATCGCGCTTTACGAGGCGACCGGCGAGCGCCCATGGCTGGATCATCTCATCCGGCTGGTGAGCGGCCAGATCGATGCGCAGGGCCGGCTTGTCGGCTACGAGATCGACGAGTTCAACATCGACAACATCCTGCCCGGCCGGGCCCTTGTCTTTCTCCATCGGCTGACGGGAGAACCCCGTTGGCTCGACGCCGCCGCCCCACTGGCGCGGCAGCTCGAAACGCATCCGCGCACCGGCAGCAACGTCTATTGGCACAAGCTGCGTTACCCGCATCAGATCTGGCTGGACGGGCTTTACATGGCGCTGCCCTTCAAGGTCGAATATGCCCGCGCGGCTTCCGATCCCCAGATGGTCGAGGAGGCGCTTCGGCAGTTCACCACCGCGCTCGACCTCACCCATGACCGGCAGGCGGATCTTTATCGCCATGGTTACGACGAGGCCCGGCAACAGGCTTGGGCGGACGCCGAAAGCGGCCTTTCCCCGGCCCATTGGGCAAGATCGATCGGCTGGCTGGCGATGGCCTTCGTCGACATCATCGAAAACCTGTCCGTCGGCGCTGCGCGGCGGGAGTTGACCGACCGCGCCGCGGCACTGGCGTCCCGGATCATCGCTCTTCGTACTGCGGATCACCGCTGGCTGCAGGTGATCGACCGGCCGGACGAAGCGCAGAACTACCCGGAAAGCTCGGCGACCGCGATGTTCTCCTATTTCCTCCAGAAGCTCGCGCGGCTCGGCGGCCCGGCCGGTGTTTCCGAGGCCGGTCGGGCGAGCCTGCAATCGCTCGTCGCACAGGAACTGCGGCGGGATGCGGATGGACGGCTCCGGCTCCATAACATCTGTTGCGTTGCGGGTCTCGGAGGCTTCAACGGCCGCTATCGCGACGGCACCGTCGGTTATTACCTCTCCGAGGAAATCCGCGCCGACGACATCAAGGGTGTCGGACCGATGATGATGGCCTATGCGGAAACGCTGCTGGACACGCAATCGATGATGTCACAGTCTGCGCAGCCGGAGGGCCGGGTCGAGCTCACCGCTGCCCTCAAGCGATAGCAGCGTACGCGCCAAAAAACAGGAGAAAACAGACCATGACGATCGATGTCCGGACGCGCCATGCCGTTCACTACAGCCAGTCGGAGCGCATGACGAGTGCGGAGCTGCGCGAAAATTTCGTGATCGAGGATCTCTTCGTCGCGGGGACATTGCAGGCTGTCTATACCCACTACGACCGCATGCTGGTGGCAGGCGTCACGCCGACACAGACAAGCGTCGGCATCGGCAGCGAGCTGGCGAAACTTGTCGGCGCGGATTACGTCTTGGAACGCCGCGAGCTTGGCCTCATCAATATCGGCGGATCGGGTCGCGTCATCGCCGATGGCAGGGCTTACGCACTCCAGCCGATGGACGGGCTCTATCTCGGCATGGGAACGAAGGAAATCTTGTTCGAGAGCGACAACCCGGCTGCGCCCGCGAAATTCTATATCAACAGCGCGCCGGCGCACGCCGCCTTACCCTCGCGAGTCATCAGCAGCGCAGAAGCGATCGAGAACAATCTCGGCGATAGCGCCACATCGAACAAGCGCAAGCTCTACCAGTACCTGCATCCGAAGGTGCTGCCGACCTGCCAGTTGCTGATGGGGCTGACCCGGCTGGAGACTGGCAGCGTCTGGAACACCATGCCGGCGCATCTGCATGACAGGCGGATGGAGGCCTATCTTTATTTCGAAATCCCGGAAAATGCCTTCGTCGTTCACCTGATGGGCCGACCGGCGGCGACAAACCATCTGATCATCCGCAACGAACAGGCCGTGCTCTCGCCGCCCTGGTCGATCCATTGCGGTGCCGGCACCGGCGCCTACGCCTTCATCTGGAGCATGGCCGGTGACAACCAGTCCTTCACCGACATGGACATGGTGGATATGAAGAGCCTCAAATAGGCCCTCGAAATCGATCCGCCAGCGGAGCGCCGATCTGCTCCGTCAGACGGACACGATGCGTGGCTCCTGCCGAGGCGCCGCACGATCGCGTGGATGCGCCGGGTCCCTGCATGGCCCGGTGGAGCGGCGCTCGATGATCCTCGACGCGACCTGGACCCTGCGGGCGGGGGTTCCCGGCTGGCGGGGGTTCTCGATCCGCTCGAGCAGCAGCCGCAGGCCGACAGCTCCGCATTCCTGGCCTTCCATGCGCACCGTCGTCAGCGCCGGCGAGATCTGTTTTGCCGGCGAAAAATCGCCAAAACCGACCACCGAGACATCATCGGGAATGCGATAGCCCTGGCCCAGGAGCTCGGAAACGACGGTAAGCGCCAGGCCGTCATGGGCGCAGAAGAAGGCGGTCGGTCGCGCGCCTTCTTCCTTCAGTGCGCGATAGGTTTCGGCAAAACCATTCTCCTCCTCGAACTGCAGGACATGCAACGTGACATCCGGGTGACGTTCGGCGATTTCGCGGGCGCCATAAAAGCGCTCGCGGCGGCCGCGATAGCCGGGTGTGCCATGGACATAGGCGATGGAACGGTGACCGAGGTCTACCAGGTATTGGATCACCGCCTGTCCTGCCTCGTGGTCGGTGCCGGAGACCTGATCGGCATCCTCCAGCGGATCGACCCAGCCGAACCGGATGATCGGAGTGCCGGTCGCCATGGCGGCGCGGATCGCCTCGCGGTCGTGAGGTCCGACCAGCAGCAGCCCGGCGCAGGTTCGGGCCAGTTCTTCAAGCTGCCCCTGGCTATGGGTCCACAGCATCCTGAGAGCCATGCCGAGCCTGTGCGCCTCTGCCTGGACGCCGTTCTGGATCTGCATGTGCAGCTCGCTATTGACCGGATCGAGATCGTGAAACACCACCGCGATATCGCCCGGCGTGGTCTGGCTGGCGGGCTTGCTATAGCCGAGACGCAGGGCTGTTTCGCGGATCCGCTCGCGGGTTTCCTCGCTGACGCCGCTCTTGCCCGATAACGATCTGGATACCGCATATTTCGAAAGGCCGACCTCGCGCGCGATGGTCTGTAAGGTAACCCGCCCCCTGCTCTTCATTGCCCATCCCCCTGCAGCTACCGTGTGGCTACACTGCTGCACTGCAAAACGCAATTTTGCCAAACAACGCTACATAACACTTTACCTAACAGTATTCGAATGCAAACTTTTCGTTATCCACGCCCAAGGGAAATAATAGGTGACGGCGGGGACTGTGTGGAGGAGACACCCATGATCAAGCTGAAACGTCGCGCGTTTCTGGCCGGGACTTCGGCCGTTTTGATTTTGCCGGCTCTGCCGGCCTTAGCCGTCGACTACAAGGAAGCAAGCCTTTTGAAGGACAAGGTCGCCAGCGGCGCCCTGCCCCCTATCAAGGACCGGCTGCCCGCCAACCCACTTGTCATCAAGCCGGTCGAAAGCGTCGGGAAATACGGAGGCGACTGGAAGCTGGCGCTGGTCGGCGGCGGTTCGCTCTCCATGCTGTTCCGCTACCAGGCCTATGAACCGCTGCTGCGTTATACGCCGGACTGGTCCGGCGTGACGCTGAATGTCGCGGAAGCCTTCGAAGGCAACGCGGACTCGACCGTCTACACCATCCGGCTGCGCAAGGGCATGAAATGGTCGGACGGGCATCCCTACACCACGGCCGACGTCAAGTTCTGGTATGACACGGTGCTCACCGACAAGCGCGTCGCCGTCACCAGCCAGGGCCACTGGAAAACCGCTGGCAAGCCCGCCAAGCTGGAAGTAGTCGACGAGCAGACCTTCAAGGTCATCTTCGAAAAACCTAACGGTATGTTCCCGTTGCAGGTCGCATGGTCCAACCTGGACCACACCACCCGCTGCCCCAAGCACTATCTCGAACAGTTCCATATCGACTACAATCCGAAGGCGGATGAGCTGGCCAAACAGCGCGGTTTCCAGAGCTGGATCGCCGCATTCCAATCGGCCTCCGGCTTCCAGGACGACAACGCCTTCTTCCTCAATTCCTCGAAGAAGCCCTGCCTCAACGCCTGGATGTTCACGATCGCGCCGGGCGAAAACACCGAACGAGTGGTGGCCGAGCGCAATCCCTACTATTGGAAGGTCGATACCGAGGGCAATCAGCTCCCCTATATGGACCGCATCGTCTACCAGATGGTCGCCGATCCGCAGGTACTGCTGTTGAAATGCATGCAGGGCGAAATCGACCTGATGGACCAGTATATCGCCACCCCCAACAACAAGTCGGTTCTCTACGACGCGCGCAAGCAGGGCGGCTATGACTTCTACACGCTGACCTCGACGGAGGCCAACGTGATGAACTTCATCTTCAACCTGAACCACAATGACGAGACGAAGCGAAAGCTCTTCCGCAACAAGAAGTTCCGCGCGGCCCTGTCGACGGCGCTCGACCGCCAGACCCTGATCGACGCAGTGCTTGTTGGCCAGGGCGCGCCCGCCCAGCCATCGATCAAGGAAGGCGATCCGCTTTATAACGAAGAGCTTGCCAAGCAGTTCACCGAGTACAGCGTCGACAAGGCGAATGCCATGCTCGACGAACTGATCCCGAAGCGCGACAGCCAGAATTTCCGTCTCGACGAAAGGGGCCGGCGACTGACGATCATCTTCGAGATCGACCAGGCGCGGCCGATCTTCCTCGATCTCTTCCAGCTGGTCATCCCGATGTTCCAGGCGGTCGGCATCGATGCGCAGATGCGCACCATGGACCGTTCCCTCTGGGAAACCCGCGTTCGCCAGGGCCGCGACTTCGACGCCACCGCACACCAGTTCGGCGCCAATGGCGGCGTCGCGGCGATGCTCGATCCGCGCTACTACGTGCCGACCGACAGCAATGCGATGTATGCCCCGGCCTGGCAGCTCTGGTATCTCGATCCCAAGAACGCCAATGCCGAGGAACCGCCGGAAGACACCAAGAAGCAGCTTGCACTCTATGACAAGCTGAAGGCGACCTCGGACCAGGCAGGCCAGCGCGAGATCATGAAACAGCTCCTGCAGGGAGCCGCGGAAACCTTCTACGTGTTCGGCATTTCGCAGCCGCCGGACGGCTACGGCATCGTCAAGAACAACATGAAGAACATCACCAAGACCATGCCGAATTCGTTCGGCTGGCCGACCCCTGCCCCGACCATGCCGGAGCAGTTCTACAAGGTCTGACGGCCTCGCACATTCCGATGTTTTCCGGGCGCCGGTCTCACCCGGCCGGCGCCGAGGGCACCCCTTTTCCGATGATTGGACGCTATCATGCTTGAGGCGAGACGACAGAACACCGATACCTTGCGGACCCCGGACTGGTTCAGGACCGCGACGCGCTGGACCCAGTTGACCTTCGTCGAGGACGATCCGGACAAATACGACCCCGCCTTCTGGATCGACGTCTTCAAGCGCACGAAATCCAACGCAGTCTGCCTCAGCGCCGGCGGTTACATCGCCTACTATCCAAGCAAGGTTCCGTATCACTACGTCAGCCAATATCTGGGCGACAAGGACATCTTCGGCGCGCTCGTCGATGCGGCCCGCAAGCTCGACATGCATGTCATGGCCCGCGTCGACCCGCATGCCATTCATGACGATGCGGCCAAGGCCCATCCGGAATGGGTGATGATCAATGCCGACGGCGCGCCGCGCCGTCACTGGGCCTATCCGGATGTCTGGGTCGCCAACGCCTATGGCGACTACAGCTCGGTGTTCATGCCGGAGGTGGTGAAGGAGATCGTCCGCGAATACGATATCGACGCGATCTTCGCCAATCGCTGGCAGGGCCACGGCGTCGACTATAGCGAAGACAGCGCCCGCCGTTTCAAGGACATGTCCGGCTACACCCTGCCCAAGAAGGCGGATGCCGAAGACCCGGCCTGGCAGGCCTGGCTGCAATGGCGCCGCCGCGTGCTGACCGATATGATCGCCCAGTGGGACGACGCGGTCAAAGCCATCCGACCGCATGCGAGCTTCATCCCCAACATGAGCGGCGCGTCGCTGATGGAGTTCGACCTCTCCGTCATCACCAAACATTGCCCCTTCCTCGTCGTCGACCACCAGGGCCGCAAGGGACTGGAGCTCGGCTGGTCGGCGGGGCGCAACGGCAAGCGCATCCGCGCCACCTTCGCCGATCGCCCCGTGGTGCTGATCACCTCGATCGGTCCGGAGGAGGAATACCGCTGGAAGGATGCGGTGACCTCCGGCGAGGAAATGCAGCTGTGGATCAACAACGGCACGGCCCATGGGCTTTTCGCCTGGTTCACGAAATTCAACGGCGTGGTGCCCGACAAGCGCTGGGTGGAGCCGGTCGCCGAGGCCTTCGTGCTGCAGTCGGCCGTTGAGCCGGTCCTCGAAAGCATGACGCCGACCGCGGAAATCGCTGTGATCGACCCGTCGACGACCTTGCGCCACTGGGCGCCGGAAGAACGTCACGCGGCAGAGAAACACGACCTTGGCGTCTACCATGCGCTGGTCGAGGCACGCCTGCCCTTCGAGCTGCTGTCCGATCAGGTGCTCATCAGGGATAATCTCGACCGCTTCAAGGTGATCATCCTTGCCAATGCCTCCTGCCTCTCGGATGCGCAGAACGAGGCGATCCGCGCCTATGTAGCGCGCGGCGGCAGCATCGTTGCCTCCTACGAGACCTCGCTTCGCGACGAATTCGGCAAGACCCGGCCCGAATTCGGCCTGTCGGACGTGCTTGGGGCGAAATTCGTCTCCGGCCCGCGCGGCATCGTCAAGAACACCTATGTGGCACTGTCCGGCGACCACCCGGTCAACAAGGGCTTTGACGGCGCCGAGCGGATCATGGGCGGCACAAGGCTGATCCATGTCGAGCCTGCGGCGGGCGCTGAAACACCTTTCCTGTACGTGCCCGACTTCCCGGATCTGCCGATGGAGGAAGTCTATCCGCGTAAAGACCCGGAAGGGGCGGCCGTCGTCGCCTGCGAAACCGGCAGGGGTGGCCGCACGGTCTATATTCCCTGGAATATCGGCGAAATCTTCTGGGAAGTGTTTGCCGTCGATCACGCCCGGCTTCTGTCCAACGCCGTCCACTGGGCGCTCGGCAACACCCCGCGCGTCACCGTCAAAGGCCCGGGCGTCATTGACCTCGCGCTAAGGGAAAACGCCGAGGGGATCGCGCTCAGCCTCTTCAACCTTACCAATCCGATGATGATGAAAGGGCCGATACGCGAAAATTACCCCCTGGCGGCCCAGACCGTTTCGGTGGAAGTTCCAGAAGGCAAGTCGGTGGCGAAAGCCTGGCTCGTCGTTGCAGACCGGGCGGCAAGCTTCAGCGTGAAGGATGGACGCGCGGAGGTGGACGTGCCGGGAATAGAGCGGCTGGAGGTACTGCATCTCACCTGGAAATAGGGTGGGAGCCTAAAATGGAGGAGCGTTGCCGGCCTCAAAGGGCCGGTAGCGGATGGAGATCCGAAGGTGGCGCCTGCGCGGTGCCTTCAACGGGAGGAGAACTATTCCGATGCTTGGCTACATCTTCAAGCGCGTGCTCTACATGATCCCGACCCTGTTCGGCATGTCGCTGATATCGTTCCTGATCATCCAGCTGCCGCCGGGTGACTACCTGACGTCGATGATCGCCACGATGAGCGACAGCGGCCAGGCGGTCGATCCGGCCCAGATCGAGCGGCTGAAGGAAATCTACGGCTTCGACGACCCCTTCTACATCCAGTATCTCAAATGGATCTGGGGCATCGTCAGCCGCGGCGACTTCGGTTATTCGTTCGAGTGGAACCAGCCCGTCTCCGGCCTGATCTGGGGCCGGATGGGTTCGACGCTGGTCATCTCGCTTCTGAGCCTGCTGTTCGTCTGGATCGTCGCACTGCCGATCGGCATCTATTCCGCCGTTCGCCGCCACTCGATCAGCGACCACGTCTTCACCTTCTTCGGCTTCATCGGGCTTGCGGTGCCGAACTTCATCCTGGCGCTGGTGCTGATGTATTTCGCCTACCGCTATCTCGGCCAGAGCGTCGGCGGCCTCAACTCTCCTGAATTTGCCGAGGCCCCCTGGAGCCTTGCCAAGGTCGGCGATTTCCTCGCCCATCTGTGGATCCCGATCATCATCATCGGCGCCTCAGGGACGGCGGCGCTGATCCGCGTCCTGCGCGCCAACCTGACCGACGAGCTTCACAAGCCCTATGTGATCACCGCCCGCGCCAAGGGCCTGCCGGAATACAAGGTCATCCTCAAATATCCGGTGCGCATCGCCCTCAATCCGTTCGTCTCGGCGATCGGCTGGGTGCTGCCGCATCTGGTCTCCGGCGTGACGATCACCGCCATCGTGCTCAACCTGCCGACCGCCGGCCCGCTGCTGTTCCGGGCTCTGGTGTCGCAGGACATGTATCTCGCCGGCAGTTTCATCCTGCTTTTGAGTGCCCTCACCCTTGTCGGCATGCTGCTATCGGATCTGCTGCTGGCGCTGCTCGATCCGCGCATCCGGTTCAATTGAGGGAGGTGGCATGAGCACGCACGAGACATTCGGAACCTATTCCGGCCCCGTCCACACCGTCGCCGACGGCCCTTCGATCAGTCCGCTCAAAGCCGGCAAGACCGTTTCGACCGCAACCGTCGGCCCCTGGAAGCTGATCGCCGGCAAGCTGATCCGCCAGAAGGTGGCGATGTTTGCCGGCATCGTCATCCTGATGCTTTATCTGATCGGCCTGTTTGCCGAATTCCTGGCGCCCAGCCTGCCCTCGACCTCTCGGCCGCAATATACCTATGCGCCGCCGCAGGGTCTGAGCTTCTTTATCACCAAGCCGGACGGCGGTACGGAGTTCAATTTCCATGTGAAGGGCTACAAGGTCGAGATCGAGAAGGTGGCGCTGCGCCGAACCTTCGTCGTCGACGACACCAAAGTCGTGCCGGTCGGCCTGTTCGTCAAAGGGCCGCGCTACGAACTCTGGGGGCTGATCCCGATGGACCGCCACCTGATCGGCCCGATCAATCCGAACGATCCGATGTATCTGCTCGGCGCCGACCGCCTCGGGCGCGACGTCTTCTCGCGGCTGGTCTACGGCACCCGGATTTCCATGTCGATCGGTCTCGTCGGCGTCGTCATGTCGCTTGTGCTGGGCGTCGTGCTCGGGTCGATATCGGGCTTTTACGGCGGTTGGGTCGATACGGTGATCCAGCGCATGATCGAGGTCGTCAGCGCCATGCCGACCATCCCGCTCTGGCTCGGGCTTGCTGCGGCGATCCCACTCACATGGTCGCCGGTCAACGTCTATTTCGTCATCACCATCATCGTATCGCTGCTCGGCTGGACCAGTCTCGCGCGCGAGGTGCGCGGCCGTTTCCTCGCCCTTCGCAGCGAGGATTTCGTCACCGCTGCCATGCTCGACGGTTCGAGTGAAAAGCGGCTGATCTTCCGCCATATCCTGCCGTCGCTGACCAGCCATATCTTGGCCGTCGTGACGCTTGCCGTGCCGACCATGATCGTTGCCGAAACTTCGCTTTCCTTCCTCGGCATCGGCCTGAAACCGCCGGTCGTCAGCTGGGGCGTGCTTTTGCAGGACGCCCAGAACATCCGCACGGTGGCGACGGCGCCATGGCTGCTGATCTGGCCTTCGCTTGCGGTGATCGTCGCCGTGCTGTCCTTCAATTTCTTCGGCGACGGCCTTCGCGATGCCGCCGACCCCTATGACAATTGAGGAGGAAACCATGACCGATCCGGCCGAAAACGTCGTCCTCTCCGTCGAAAACCTCTCGATCGATTTCCGGTTGCGGACCCATATCCTGCATGCCGTCGAGAATGTCAGTTTCGAACTGAAGCGCGGCCAGACGCTCTGCCTCGTCGGCGAAAGCGGCTCGGGCAAGAGCGTCACCGCCCGTTCGCTGCTGCAGATCGTCGACCGGCCCGGCAGCATCGTCGGCGGGCGCATCCTTTTGCGCAACGCCGGCGCAGTCACCGACATCGCCAGGCTCGATCCGGATGGCCAAGCCATGCGCGCCATCCGCGGCCGCAGGATCGGCCTGATCTTCCAGGAACCGATGAGTTCGCTGTCTCCGGTCCACACGATCGGCTCGCAGATCACCGAAGCCGTCCGCCTGCACAGCGATCTCGACAAACGCGCCGCGCGGGCGAAAACGGTCGAACTGCTGCGCCAGGTGGAAATCCCCAATCCGGAACAGATGGCGGACCGCTACACGTTCGAATTTTCCGGCGGCATGCGGCAGCGGGCGATGATCGCCATGGCGCTCGCCGGCAATCCAGACATCCTGATCGCCGACGAACCGACGACGGCGCTGGACGTCACGACCCAGGCCGAAATCCTCGATCTGATCAAGCGGCTGCAGGTGGAACGCGGCATGGCGATGCTGCTGATCACCCACGACATGGGCATCGTCGCCGAAGTGGCGGACGACGTCGCGGTCATGCGCTTCGGTCATATCGTCGAGCGTGGGCCGGTCGACGCGATCTACCATGACGCACAGCATCCCTATACCCGCCAGCTTCTCGCCTCGACGGTGAAGCTCACCCGGCATGTCGAAAGCAGGGTGCCGGCGGTGGCCCTGTCGTCGCAGCCGCTGCGGCCGATCCTTTCGGTGCGCAATCTCGGCAAGACGTTCGGCTGGCACGGCAAAACCAGTTCTCTGCGCGCCGTCGACGACGCCAATTTCGATCTCTATCCCGGTGAAAACCTCGGCATCGTCGGCGAAAGCGGCTCGGGCAAAACGACGCTCGGCCGGCTGATCCTGCGCACCGTCGAGCCCACCACCGGCACCGTCGTCTACCGCAACAAGGATGGCAGCGAGGTCGAGGTCACCAGCCTGACCAAGAAGGAGTTGCGCGGCTTCCATCGGGAGGTCCGCCTCGTCTTCCAGGATCCGTTCGCCTCGCTCAACCCGCGCATGACGGTCAAGGAAGTGATCGGCGACCCGCTGATCATCAACGGTCTCGCCAAGGGCAAGGCGCTCGAGGAACGCGTCGCCGAACTGATGCGCCTCGTCGGGCTCGATCCGATGGGCATGGAACGTTATCCGCACGCCTTTTCCGGCGGCCAGCGGCAGCGCATCGGCATTGCCCGGGCGCTGGCGCTCGATCCGCGCATCATCATCGCCGATGAGGCGACGTCGGCGCTCGACGTGTCGATCCGCAGCCAGATCCTTGACCTGCTGCTCGATATCCGCCAACGGCTGAACCTCAGCTTCATCTTCATCTCGCACGACATTTCGGTGGTGCGCTATTTCTGCGATCGTGTCGCCGTCATGCATCGCGGCAAGATCGTCGAACTCGGCGAGGCCGAGCAGATCTGCACGGCGCCACAGGAGGCCTATACCAAGAGCCTGATTTCCGCCGTTCCCAATCCCGACCCCCGCGACAAGCGCATGCTGCACCGGCACCGCTTCGTCGCACCCGTTCTCTAAAGGACAGCGCCAGTGCCGAAATTCTCCGCCAATCTCTCCTTCCTCTACCAGGACCTGCCCTTCCTCGATCGCTTCGCGGCCGCCGCGAAGGACGGTTTCGGCGGGCTCGAATATCTCGGCCCCTATGCCGAGCCGAAGGAAAAGGTCGTCGATGCATTGAAGGCGGGCGGCCTCGTCCAGGCGCTCTTCAACGTGCCTTCGGGAGACTGGGCCGGCGGCGAGCGCGGCATTGCCTGCCTGCCGGACCGCATCCAGGAATTCCGCGACGGCGTGGCCCTGGCGCTTGATTATGCCAAGGCGCTCGATTGCTGCCAGGTCAACGTTATCTCCGGCCTCGTGGCGAAGGGTGCGGATGTCGATGTTCTGGAAGAGGTGCTGGTCGGCAACCTGAGATATGCCGCGCCGCGTTGCGCCGATGCCGGCGTCAGGCTGCTGATCGAGCCGATCAACCTGCGCGACATTCCCGGATTCTTCCTGTCGACGACGGATCATGCCGAACGCATCCTCGACAAGGTCGGCTCCGACAATCTCTACATCCAGTACGATTTCTACCACATGCAGGTCATGCAGGGCGATCTCATCCCGACCTTCACCCGCCTGAAGGAGAGGATCGCCCACGTGCAGATCGCTGACAATCCCGGCCGCAACGAGCCAGGCACCGGCGAGATCAACTACGATTTCATATTCCGCGAACTCGACCGCCTCGGTTACGACGGCTGGGTCGGCTGCGAATACCGGCCGAAGGCCGGCACCAGCGAAGGCCTTGGGTGGATGAAACCCCATCTCGGCGGAGGGCCACGCTAAGATCAACGCGTTTCCGACCTAACCGGACACCATCGACGCCACTTCCATACCGGAGCCTTTCTCCGGAAGGCGGAGCCATGTCCGAACATCGATCAAGAAGGACAGGACCATGCTCAGAAACGATATCCAATTCCCCTACGGCGCCGTCTATTTCCGCAAGTCCAATCCGCCCCGCGAAGACTGGGAGCGCGATTACACAACGGCGGGAGAAGACGGCCTCAACATCTTCCGCCACTGGTTCATGTGGAGTGCGATCGAAACCGCGCCCGGCGTCTACGACTGGGAGGAATACGACCGGCAGATGGACCTCGCGGCCCAGAATGGCATCAAGACGGTCATCGCCGAACTGATCCACGCCGTGCCCGACTGGGCGGTGCGCAAATATGCCGATGCGCTGCAGGTCAATGCCGACGGCACCAGGCTCGGCTCCTATATGGGCGTCTCGGCGGCGACCGGCGGCTTTTCCAACAATGGCGGCGGCGCCGGCGCGCTGACGCTCAATTGCCCCGAAGTAAAGGAAGCGGCCGGCAGGTTCCTGACCGCGCTCGCCACCCACTACAAGGACCATCCGGCAATCTACGGCTACGACGTCTGGAACGAGTGCAACTATTCCGCCGATGTCGATTACAGCAGCTACGCCAAATCGGCTTTCAGGAAGTGGCTGGAGCAAAAATACGGCACGCTGAAAGTGCTCGCCAAGGCCTGGCATCGCTACAGCTATGCGGAATGGGAGGATGTCGAACCGCCGGTCCACATGGCGCCCTATCCGGAATGCATAGACTGGCTGCAGTTCAAGCGCGACAATTTCTACGACCAGATGCAATGGCGCATCGACACCATCCGCGCCGTCGATCCGAAAAACACGATCGCCGCCCACGGCATATCAGGCGCGATCCCCAACATGGCAGCGAACGGCTGCGACGACTGGCTTGCGGCCTCCAAGGTCGAGATCTACGGCTTTACCTGGATCCAGGCGCGCAAGGGTTCGGAAGCCTGGAAGAACTGGTACGGCGTCGACATCAACCGCGCCGCCGCGCGTGGAAAACCCTTCTGGCATGCAGAGCGCCAGGGCGGTCCGCTGTGGCTGCAGCCGCAGGTGATCGGCCGCGACAAGGATGACGGCCGCGTCGCCGAGCCCGAGGATATCCGCCTCTGGAGCATGACTTCGTTCGCGG
>NZ_JALBGW010000069.1:0-24197 GCF_023006485.1 Neorhizobium sp. BETTINA12A | reverse complement strand
GCTGGATCAGCGATCTGCTGCGCGGCGCATCGCGTGACGAGTTCACTGAGACGCCTGCCGCTGCACCGCGTCAGCAACAGCCTCCGGCACAGCGTGCGGCCGAGCCGGCCCCCGCTCCGCGCGGCAACGGCGACAACCGCAATCCCCGCCATATGGTGGAATCGCTGAACTCGCTGTCGGTGGATATCGCCCGCGCCATCGATCATGACGCATCGGTCGACCTGTGGCGGCGTTACCAGCGCGGCGAACGCGACGTCTTCACCCGTCGCCTCTACACGCTGAAGGGTCAGCAGACCTTCGACGAGATCAAGCGCAAGTACGACCGCGAACCGGAATTCCGCACCGCCGTCGACCGCTACATCGCCGATTTCGAAAAGCTGCTCGCCGACGTCGCCCGCACCGACCGCGACAAGACGGTAACCCAGAGCTACCTCACCTCGGATACGGGCAAGGTCTACACGATGCTGGCCCACGCCGCCGGTCGGTTCAACTAAGAGCTGGATCGGAACAACCGATACTTAAAAAGCCGCCTTTCGGGGCGGCTTTTTTTGTCGGTTATTCGATACAGGTCCGGGAATTTGAGGGGCCGGTTGGGAGGGGTAGCGTCTCCAAGAACCGGAAGAGCTATCGTTCCGGACAGGGTCTAGGTAGCCGGTCCATCGCGGTGAACGATGTGCTTCGTCTCTTCCGGAATCGTTTTGAGAAGGCTACGGCCAGGCCGAGGCTCCAGGTCGAACGCATTCAAGTTATCAAGCGTTGGCAGCACCCACCGAAACTCCAGATCGGTTTCACCGTCACGACTGCGATGGATGCTCTCATGTTCGTCGAAAGCGAGGGGTCGTGACAGTTCAGCTTCGAAGCAAAAGCCCCAATGGGCATCAGCAGCGATCTGATTGGATACGAACGATTTTACCCGCCGGAACCGACAGGTCCTGCGAGCATCACATCGATTTCAGCGACCAGTCGACGATCTCAGCGCCGACCTTGGCGAAGGCGCGGTCGAGCGCCTCGATGAAGTTGCGGTTCTCGGCACCCGAGACCGGGGCGGTCGCCTTGAACACGCTCTGGGCGCGCACCGTGCCGTTGCGGTCGTTGAGGATTTTGGCCGAGATTTCAACGTTGGCGAGACGGGGGCTGCCAGCCGTCACCTCGAAGGCGCGGATATCGGTGACGATCTGGTAATCGATCGCCAGGCCCTGCCCCGGCTTGCCGACGCCGCCGAGACGGCCGGAATTTTCGAAGGCTTCGACGAGCTTCGACTGGACGAGCGCCGGCAGACGGTCACCCCAGCGGGAGTCGGCCAGATACTGGATTTCGGAAGCTGAAACGCGCACAACAACCTGTTCGCTATTCAAGAGCTTGAGCGCTGTCGGTTCGGGCACCAGGATCTGCCGGTTGCGGGCGGATGGGCCCTGGCCCGAGGGGGTGATCGACAGGTCGAACGTGTCGTTGTTGGCCTTGCTGCCGCAACCAGCCAACAGTGCCGCGACAAGCGGCAGCGCAAGCAGAACCGGGGCACGGGCCGCGCGTCGCATCAGAACCTCCGAACCGGTCATCAAAACCCCACTCTTTCCAACACTGAAAATGCCCCGCCTACCGCCGCGTTCTGCCGTCATACTGCTTCACCGTCTCGCCGCCAAAGATCAGCCGCTGCGGGTTCTGGTCGAAATTGTTGATCGTCTGGTCAAGCGACTGCACCGTGCGGCGCGCGTCGTTAACCAGCGTCTGGATGTCCCGCAGGCCGCCCGCCGAAAAACGCGACAGGTTGTCGGCGATCGGGCCGACTCGGCCATTGATATTGTCGGCCATGGTGCGGAAGGATTCGAGCGTCTTGCGCGCCTCGGCAAACAGGCCTTGCGAGTCGTCGCTCGACACAAGCCCGTCCACCTTGGCAAGGATACCGTCGACGCGGCTCGAAGCGTCGTTGAGCTTCTTTGCCAGATCGGTGAAATCGCCGATCGCGCGGTCGATATCGTCCTTCCGGTGGGCGAAATTGTCGACAACGCCGCGGGCCGAGCCGATGGTCTGGCGGGCATCCTCGGAAGCGGCGGTGATATTGCGGATCGTGGTGGCGACCTGATCGGTATTGACGGCACCCAGCACGCCATCGGCACGTTTCAGAAGGGCCTGGGCGTCCGAACCCGCCTTTTCGAAGTTGGCGGCAGCGTTCCTGACATTGGTTACCAGGTCGTCGAACTTATCCGAGGCGGTGGCGATGTTGCGGGTGGCGCGCTCGGTATTGGAGACCACGGCATTGATCTTTTCCGCGTCAATCGCCTTCACCAGCCGTTCAGCTGCGATAAGGGTGGAGTTGAGCGTTCCGGAGACCCGGTCGATCGTCGCCGAGAGCGTCGAGAGGCTGTTCAGGAACTTGTCGATGCTGTCGGAATTCTGGGCAAGCGCCGACGTGAAAGTCTCGACGTTGCGGATGGTCTGGGTCAACGGACCCCGTGCGTCGGCGACAAACCCCTGGATGTCGCCGATCGCCTTGTCGGCGCGTTCGAGGATCTTGTCGGCGGTGGCGAGCAGGTTGGTGACGCTCGACTGTTCGGCGATCAGCACCGCAGGCCGGCCGTTCTCCATCGATTTCTGGAGGATGTTCTCCTCCCCCTTGGCGCCGCCGGAAAGCTCGATATAGGCCGCACCCGTCAGGCCCTGCACTTCGAGCGCCGCCTGGGTGGACTGATAGACCGGAGCATCGGCCCGCACTTCGGTGAACGCGATCGAATAACGCGGATCATCCGGATCGATGGTGAGGCTGCGAACCGAACCGACCGGAATGCCGTTGAACCGGACCGGAGAGCCGACGGACAAGCCGTTCGCCGATCCGGGGATGCGGATCGCCAGTTCGGCCGTCGGTCCGCCACGGCCCGATTGCGCCATCCAATAGACGAAGCCGAAAGCGGCAGCGATCACCAGCAAGGTGAAGAAACCGACAAGGGCGTAGTTGGCTCTGGTTTCCATAGATTACGTCACTCTTTTACTTCTGCCGCAGGCTGCTTTTCTTGGACCACGACTGATCGCGCCCGCTTGCCGCGGAAATAGGACTGTACCCATGGATCGTCACAGGCAAACATATCCTCAAGCGTACCCTCGACCAAGACCCGTTTCTCGCCAAGCACAGCAATTCTGTCGCAAACCGAGAACAGGCTGTCGAGGTCGTGTGTCACCATGTAGACCGTCAATCCCAGAGTATCGCGCAGCCTGGCGATCAAAGCATCGAAATCGGCAGCGCCGATCGGGTCGAGGCCGGACGTCGGCTCATCAAGGAAAACGAGGTCGGGATCGAGCGCCAGGGCACGTGCAAGCGCAGCGCGCTTGATCATGCCGCCCGACAGTTCGGATGGATATTTGTCTGCCGCATCAGGCGGCAGGCCGACCATCTCGATCTTCAGGTAGGCAAGTTCGTCCATCAGCGACTGCGGCAGATCGAGATATTCGCGCATCGGCAGCTGGATGTTTTCCTTCACCGTCAGGGCCGAGAACAGCGCTCCATGCTGGAAAAGCACGCCGAGCCGCGTATCGAGCGCCATGCGCTCGTCTTCCGAGACGGTGTCGTAATCGGCACCGAGAATGTGGATCGTGCCGGAACGGTGCGGCAGAAGACTGAGCACGGTTCGCATCAGCACCGATTTGCCGGTGCCGGATGCACCGACGAAACCCAGGATCTCGCCGCGGTAGATGTCGAGGTTCAGGTGGTCGAGCACCAGCTTATTGCCGAAGCCGACCGTCAGGTCGCGCACCGACAGCACCACCTGCCGGCCGTTCGACTTGTCCTTGATGGCGGTCTGCGGCGCCTCTTCCAAATCGTTCTCCATCAGAAGTCGATCGCGGAATAGAAAAGGGCGAACATCGCATCTATGAAGATGACGGCGAAGATCGACTTCACCACCGAGGTGGTGACGTGCTGGCCGAGCGATTCGGCGCTGCCGCCCACCTTCATGCCTTCGACGGCGGCAACGATGCCGATCGCCAGCGCCATGAACGGCGCCTTGATCATGCCCGAAGCGACGGAGGTATGGTCGATCGCCTCGTGAAGGCGCGACAGATAGGTATCGAAGGTAATGCCGGAATAGGCAAATGCGACGACGGCCGCCCCGAACAACGCCGAAAAATTGGCAAGGATCGTCAAGAGCGGCAGGGCCACCGTCAGCGCCACCAGGCGCGGGAAAATCAGCACGCCGACCGGATTGAGGCCGATCACCGTCAAGGCGTCGATCTCCTCGCGCATCTTCATCGAACCGATTTCGGCGGTGATCGCACTACCCGAACGGCCGGCGATCATGATCGCCGTCAGGAGCACGCCGATCTCGCGAAGCTGCAGGATACCAACCAGATCGACGACGAAGATTTCGGCGCCGAAGTAACGCAGCTGGAAGGCGCCCTGCTGGGCGATGATCGCGCCGATCAGGAAAGACATCAGCACGATGATCGGCACGGCGCGCACGCCCATGCGGTCGATATGGGTGACGACCGAGGCCGGCGAGACGCCGGCGCCGCGGCCGAATTTCATTTGCGCACCGCGGACCGCCGATCCCAGGATATGCATGGCCGCGTAGAAATCGCCGCCGAGCGAAACCATCACCTCGCCGACCGGCGCAAACAGCCGTTCGAACAGGTTTCCCTTGTTTGCGCCGTCTGCAGGCGGCGCGGGAGTATGTTCGGGCAGCACGTCGATCAGTTCGCGAATCGGGCCTTCGCCGCCGACCAGGGCCGGTTCCCCGCCCTGCCCGCCCTTGGCGGTCATCAGCCGGCGAATGAGCCAGGCACCGGCGGTATCGACGCCGGTTATGCCGGAAAGATCGATCTCCACCTTTCCGCGGTTCTTGGCATGCTCAAACCGCTCGAACTCCTTGAGCACAGGCGCAATCGTCGGGCCGCGCCATTCGCCGGCCAGCACGTACCGTTCACCGTCGCCGCCGGGCATATCTTCGGCCTTGATTTCGGCTGGCTGGGACGTCACGTGTTTCTTTCGCGCTTCAAGCTTGTCAGGAGTTTCAACACGATGCGGTTGATCGCACTTTCGAGACCGGCAATATAGCTGCGTCATAGGGATTTGCCACAACGGGACGCGTAAAACCATGAGCCGTCACCTCGAAGCCACAATAGAGACGTTTCCAATCTCCGGGTCGTTCACGATTTCCCGCGGCTCCAAGACCGAAGCGGAAGTCATCACCTGTGTCGTCAGTGAAAACGGCATTTCCGGCCGCGGCGAATGTGTGCCTTACAAGCGCTACGGCGAAAGCCTGGACGGTGTGATGGCGGAGATCGAAGCGATCGCCGATGCCATCCGCGCCGGCCTGACGCGCGAAGAATTGCAGAGGCGGATGAAGCCCGGAGCCGCGCGAAACGCCGTCGACTGCGCCCTTTGGGACCTCAAGGCGAAGCTCGGTGGACGGCGCGTTGCCGATATGATCGGCGCCACCAGCCGCAAACCCTTCGTCACGGCCTTCACTTTGTCGCTGGGCGAACCCGAGGCTATGGCAGCCGAGGCGGGCAGGAACGCGCAACGGCCGCTTCTCAAGGTCAAGCTCGGAACCGATAATGACGAAGCACGGCTGAGGGCCGTTCGCGACGCCGCGCCGGCAGCGCGAATCATCGTCGATGCCAACGAAGGCTGGACGGAGGAAAACCTCGCCCGCCATATGGCAATCGCCGCCGAAACGAATGTGTCGTTGATCGAACAGCCATTGCCGGCCGGGCAGGATGCGGCGCTTGGCCGTATCCGCCGCCTCGTTTCCGTCTGCGCCGATGAAAGCGTGCATGCCACCGAGGACCTGGAAAACCTTCGCGACCGCTACGACGTGGTCAACATCAAGCTCGACAAGACCGGCGGCCTTACCGAGGCACTGGCGATGAAGGCGGAAGCGCAGCGGCTTGGATTTGCCGTGATGATCGGGTGCATGGTCGGCTCCTCGCTTGCCATGGCGCCGGCCGTTTTGCTTGCCCAGGATGCGGACTACGCGGATCTCGACGGGCCGCTGCTGCTGGCTCGCGACCGGCCGGGCGGGCTACGCTACGAAGGCTCTCTCGTCTATCCGCCGGAAGCTGACCTCTGGGGCTGAAGTTTCGCTGCAAATGCAATGATCGACAGGCCGACAAGCGCCAGGACGGACATGGCAACATAGCTGGTCAGGCCGAACTGGCGGTAGAGCACGCCGGAAAGCACCGTCGACAGGCCCAGGAAGACGCCATTGTAGAACACATAGGCACCCTGCATCGAGGCCTCCTGATCCTCTCGCACCGCCTCGACCAACCGATGCTGGATGCCGATATGCACGAAGGCGAAGGTGAAGGCGTGGGTGGCCTGCAGCGCCAGATATCCCCAGAAATCGAGCGGCATCGGAAACAGGGTCCAGCGCAGCACCGCGACCGCACAGCCGATTCGCATCAGCGTCCACGGCGAAATCCTTCGCGCAATCCAGCCGGCGGCGAAAAAGACCAGGATTTCCGACACGACTGCAGCGCTCCAGAGCACGCCGATCGAGCCGCTTGAAAACCCGACCTGCTGCCAGTGAATCGTGCCGAACGTATAGAACATGCCATGCCCTGCCTGCGCCACCGACGCGCCGATCATCAGCACGTGCAGGTCGAGCCTTTTCAGCGAACTCGGCTGGGGCATCCTGTCGGGGTCCGGCCTGATAACCGCCCGGCCGAGCCTGGGCGCCGCGAACGCCACAGCGACGGTCAGCAGAAAGCCGACCGCTATCGCCGATGGAATGGCCTGCAAACCCAGGAAGCCGCGCATTTCGCCGACAAGAAGCGTCACGGCCACGAACCCGACGGACCCCCAGACGCGCATCGAGCCATATTGAAAGCCCCAGCGCCGGACACCGCTCACGGCAATCGATTCGACGATTGGCGCATAGGGTGCGAAGACCGCAGCCTGAATGGCGACGATGATCAAGACCGGCCAGAAGTCGCGGGTGAAGAACATGGCGAATGCCGTCAGCAGCGACAAGGCGCCGGACCAGGCAAGCATCAGGGTCCGTTCCGTCATACGGTCGGCAAGCAGTCCCGCCACCGGAGCGGCAGCCACGCGCAGGAAAAGCTGCGAGGCAAGCGCGATGCCGATTTCGAATTCGGTGAAGGCCAGCCCGTCGAGCCAGACGGGCAGATAGGGTAGAATCACGCCATTCACCCCGAGCGGCGCCCCATAGGCAATCGCACAGCGCAACTGGAAGAACCGGGGCGCTGTCTGCGCCGTATTTGAGGGAATCACGATTTCACGGGTGGGTTGCTGAAGTTTCAGCTTACCTAACACACACCCTCATGCCTGCCTATGGCAAGAAATGGCCCTCTGACCGGCCCGCCGTCTGTCGCGGGCCACTCAGGCGGCCCGCATGTCCCCGACGGATTGCGGCGCCGGCAAGGCCTTGATCTCGGCCGTCGCGACGATGTCCTGCCAGGAAATCATTTCCAGCGTGCCATCGAAATTCTCGGCGATCGCAGTGCAGCTTTCCACCCAGTCGCCGGTGTTGACGTAGTGGATGCCGTCGATGTCCTCCATCACGGCGTGATGGATATGGCCGCAGATGACGCCGTCGACGTTGTTGCGACGGGCTTCGTCGGCGACAACCCGCTGGAACTCGCCGATGAAATTGACGGCGTGCTTGACCTGCAGCTTGGCCCATGCGGAGAAGGACCAGTAGGGCATGCCGAGACGGCGGCGAATGGCGGCAAGCCCGATGTTGATGACGATCGCGGCATCATAGGCCCAGTCGCCGAGATAGGCGAGCAGGCGTGCATTGCGGACCACGACGTCGAATTCGTCGCCATGCAGGACAAGGTATTTCTTGCCGTCGGCCATTTCGTAGATTTCGCGCTCCGCGACTTCGATGCCGCCGAAATGCGTGCCCGGGAAGGAGCGCAGGAACTCGTCGTGGTTGCCGGGAATGTAGACGATGCGGGTGCCCTTGCGCGCCTTGCGCAGCAGTTTCTGGACCACGTCGTTGCAGCCCTGCGGCCAATACCAGTTGCGCTTCAGCCGCCAGCCGTCGACGATGTCGCCGACCAGGAAAATGGTATCCGCTTCATGATAGCGCAGGAAATCCAGGAGGAAGTCCGTTCGGGCGGCCTTGGAGCCCAGATGGACGTCCGAAATGAAGAGCGTTCTGAAATGCCTTGTATCCATCTCACCGGTCACGAAGTCGTCCTTTCGCTGCCGCTTCTGATGGCTTCAAAACCAGACTCGTGTTTCAGGATGATGACAGGATGCCGCATGACTACCTCATCTCCCGCTTGGCGCGGGTCGCAATCGCGATATCCGGGCGATCGGTGGTGAAGCTCGCGATACCGAGATCGAACATCCGCGTTGCCATTTCGATGTCGTGCGCGGCCCATCCGTGGATGATCACGCCGCGGTCGCTCAACGGGGCAATTGCGAGCGCGGAGATCATTTCGGCACGAATGCCGATCTCGAAAACTCCATAGGCGGCCAAGGCGGCGTCAACGCCGACCCAGCCCACCTGGCGGATGACTGCCGGCGAGCAGAGCCATACGAAGCCGAGAAGCTCCGAAACATTGTGGCCGGCCGCCTCAAGCGCCTTTCGGAAGGCGTCGAGCCGCTCCAGCGAGAAACTCGTCACCATGCAGCGGGAAAACATGCCGCTGGCGACCAGCCGCTCGACAATCGCCTCCTCCATGCCCTCGTAGGCGGTCCCATCCGGCCGTGTCTTGATCTCGAGGCGCAGGTCGACCGGCGACAGCGCGAAGATGTCGATCACCTCGTCGAGGGTCGGAATGGTTTCACCTGCCGCGCCGACGATGACGAATTTCGACAGTTGTTCGTAGGTGAGCCTGCCGATCTCGCCCTTGCCGTCGGTCATCCGGTCGATCGTTGCATCGTGGTGGACGACCAGAACCTTGTCGGCAGTGTGGTGGACGTCGAATTCGACGAGTTCAACCGGCAGCGCGGTGGTCTGGCGGAAGGCGAGCCTGGAATTTTCCGGCCATAAATGAGTGCCGCCGCGATGGGATGCGATCTTGGTCATTCGAAACCTCACTTGATGCCGCCGAGACCCGCGCCCTGCACCAGCTGGCGTTCGGCAAATAAGAAAAACACGATGCTCGGCAACAGGACTACGCAGCTCGCCGCAAGGATCAGGGGCCAGTCGGTAAACGGCTGTTCGCGCACCGACGCCTGCAGGTTGGCGAGCGCGATCTGCACGGTCTGCGTATCGCCGCGCAGCACGATCAGCGGCCAGAGATAGGAGTTCCACTGGGCGATGAAGGCAAACAGCGCCATCGAGGCGATCGCGGCCCAGCAGATTGGCACGATGACGTCGATCAGGATCTTGAAATGGCTGGCGCCGTCCAGGCGTGCCGCCTCCTCGTAGACCTTTGGCACGCCCATGAAATGCTGGCGCAGGAAGAAGGTCACGAAACCGGAGGCAAGCTGGGGCAGCACCGCCGCCCAGATGCTCGGCACCAGCTTCATCTTGGCCATCAGCAGGTAGTTGGGAATGATGCAGATCAGTTCCGGAATGGTAAGCGTGCCGAGCACCGCCCAGAACAGCATGTTGCGGCCACGGAACTCCATGCGGGCAAAGGCATAGGCCGCAAGGATCGAGGTGATCATCGTACCGACGGTGGTCGACAGCGCGATTATGATCGAATTCATGAAATAGGCGCCGAGCCCTGCCTCGGTGAACACCCGCAGATAATTGTCCGGATGCAGCGACCATTCGGCGACATTGGGATTGAGGAGGTCGGATGGTGCGAGCAGCGAGGCGCCGATGCCGATCAGGAAGGGGAAGACCACACCGAGGCCGAGCAGCGCCGCCCCCGCCCAGCCGAGGAAATGGAGGAGACGATCAGGAAAGGTCATAATTCACTTTGTCCCTGGCAAAGGCGAGCTTTGCGAGCGTGATGGCGACCAGCCCGAGGAACAGGAGCACGGCCAATGCCGATCCTGTCGAGATGTCGAACAGGGTAAAGCTCAAATAATAGAGGAAATTCATCAGAACGTCGGTGCCGTTGGCCGGCCCGCCGCGGGTGATGACGTTGACGAGCGTGAAGATCTGAAAACTGTCGATCACCGAGACCACGAGCAGGAACAGTGTGGTCGGCGCGACCAATGGAAAGGTGATGTCCCTGAAGCGGCGCCAGCGCCCTGCCCGGTCGATGCGCGCGGCTTCGTAATAGTCGTCAGGAATGGCATTGAGCCCGGCAATGAACAGCAGCGTATCGTAACCGAGCTGTTTCCAGATCGCCACGATGCCGACCGCGACCAGCGCCAGGTTGACGTCCTGCAGCCAAGGAACCTTGCCGATGCCGATGGCGCCGAGCGTCAGGTTGATGAACCCGATATCGGTGTTGAACATCCAGCTCCAGATCACCGAAATCGCCACGGAACTGGTGACATAGGGAAGGAAATAGACGCCCCGCAGCAGCCGTGCAAAAGCATGGCTTTCCCTCAGGAGATGGGCAAGCGCCAGCGCCAGGATCAGTCGCGGCGGCACGCTCACCAGCATCAGGAGAAAGGTCACCCAGAGGGAATGATGGAACTGGTCCGAGCCGAACAGCTCAAGATAGTTGTCGAAGCCCACATATCTGGAGCGGCCGTTGAGGATATTGGTCTGGTGGATGCTGAGCCAGGCGGAATAGACGATTGGCCAATAGATGAAGAGGCCGAGCAGCCCGACACAGGGCAGAAGATAGAGATAGGGCCTCAATATCCGCATCGCATTCCAACGTTTTCCCAAGGTCACGCTTTGACTTAGCGGGCCAGTGCGAAAGTCTCGTGACATTTTCCACTCCCCGCGTCATTCGCCTGTAACGTCCCCTTCCTACCCTTTCGCGATAGCGGTCTGGGCCGTCGAATCGGTATTTCAACCGCCGTTTCAACGAAAAGGAGAGAATGGGATGTTGAGGAAACTGCTTATCGCGGCCGCCGTCGCGGTGCTTGCGGGCCAGCCGGCGCTTGCCGCCCCCGTCGAAATCACCTTCTGGCATTCGCTCGCCAAAAAGGGCACGGACGCGGTCAACCAGATCGTCGACAAGTTCAACGCCTCGCAGAGCGAGTACAAGCTGAAGGCCGAATATACCGGAAATTACGACGACACGACCACCAAGCTGCAGGCCGCAATCCCGGCCGGCCAGGCGCCGGACCTCATGATGCTGGAAGTCACCCGCTACGGCCTGTTCGCCGATTCCGGCGTGCTCGAGCAGCTCGACCCCTACCTTCAGAAGGAAGGCGCCGAATTCCTTGACCAGTACCAGCCGTTCGCGCTCGAAGGCCCGAAATATCTCGGCAAATCCTATGTGCTGCCGTTCAACGTCTCGACGCCGGTCATGTACTACAACAAGGACGCCTTCCGCGCTGCAGGCCTCGACCCGAATGCACCGCCGAAGACGTGGGATGAATTGCGCCAGATGTCCGCCAAGCTCACGGTTCGCCAGGGCAATGACGTCAAGCAGTGGGGTGTCATCGGGCTCGGCCAGTTCGTGCGCTGGGCCTTCGTTGCACAGGCCGGCGGCGAATGGGTCAGCCCCAAGGACAATTCCGTTCTGATGGATAGCGCCGCCTCGATCGGCGCCTATACCTACATGGCCGACCTCATCCGCAAGGACAAGGTTTCGCCGGAAGCAGCGGCGATCAACGAAAGCCTCGGCAGCCAATATTTCACCAGCGGCCAGGCCGCGATCAATTTCGATTCGACCGGCGGTTTCGGCGCGCTCCGCGGTGCGGTGAAGTTCGATCTCGGCGTTGCCCCGCTGCCTTGCGGCGTCAAATGCGCTGCCCCGATCGGCGGTGCGACGATCGGCATCAACTCGGCCTCCGACGAAGCCCATCGCAAGGGCGCCTGGGCGTTCCTGAAATTCATCTCGCGCCCGGAAATCAATGCGATCACCTTCGTCGAGACCGGCTACCTGCCGATCATGAAGAAGACCGCCGACGTCGACATCGCCAAGAAAGCGATCGCTGAAGAGCCCGGTTATTCGGTTGCCATCAAGCAGCTCGACGTGGCCTTTGTCCGCTCGCGCCCGCCGGCAATGCCGGCGATCCGCGCCAAGGAACCATCGGTCTGGGAAGCGATCGTGCTCGGCAAGACGCCGGAAGCACAGGCTCTGAAGACCTTCGGCGCCGAAATGCGGATCATGCTGTCGAAAAGCGGCGGCTGATACGAAGAGCGTGACATAAGGGCCTTGACCCAGACGACGAAAAGCCCGGAGAGGCCAAGCGCCTCTCCGGGCTTTGTTTTATTCGGCGAGGCAAATATCTGGGATGGACCCCCGTTCGATTTGTTGTATTGAGGGACCCATTCCCGAGAAAGACGCCGAGGTCGCAATGACATCGAATATGCCCGTAACTTCCCCAGCCAATGCCGATCTCGACGAGCAGGCGCTGTTCTTCCACCGCTATCCGCGGCCCGGCAAGCTGGAGATCCAGGCGACCAAGCCGCTCGGCAACCAGCGCGACCTGGCGCTTGCCTATTCTCCGGGCGTTGCAGCCCCATGTCTGGCGATCCGCGACAACCCGGATTTGGCCGCGGACTATACCGCTCGCGCCAACCTCGTCGCCGTCGTCTCCAACGGTTCGGCCGTGCTTGGGCTCGGCAATATCGGCCCGCTGGCCTCCAAGCCGGTCATGGAAGGCAAGGCCGTCCTCTTCAAGAAATTCGCCGGCATCGACGTTTTCGACATCGAGATCGACGCGCCCGGCATCGAGGCGATGGTCTCGACGGTTTCGGCGCTGGAACCGACCTTCGGCGGCATCAACCTCGAAGACATCAAGTCTCCGGAATGTTTCGAAGTCGAACGCCGGCTGCGCGAAAAGATGAACATCCCGGTCTTCCACGACGACCAGCACGGCACGGCGATCATCGTCGCCGCCGCGGTCCTGAACGGGCTTGAGCTCGCCGGCAAGAACATCGCCGACGTGAAAATCGTCACCTCGGGCGCGGGTGCTGCGGCACTCGCCTGCCTGCACCTCCTCGTTTCGCTCGGCGCGAAGAAGGAGAATATCTGGGTCCACGACATTGAAGGCCTCGTCTATGACGGCCGCAATACGCTGATGGACGAGTGGAAGGAAATCTACACCCAGAAGTCGGACAAGCGTGTGCTTGCCGACAGCATCGGTGGCGCCGACGTGTTTCTCGGCCTGTCCGCAGCCGGTGTGCTGAAGCCCGAACTCCTGGCACAGATGGCGGAAAAGCCGCTGATCATGGCGCTTGCCAATCCGACGCCGGAAATCATGCCGGAGCTTGCCCGCGCCGCCCGTCCCGACGCGATGATCTGCACCGGCCGTTCGGACTTCCCGAACCAGGTCAACAACGTCCTGTGCTTCCCCTATATCTTCCGCGGCGCGCTCGATTGCGGCGCCCGGACGATCAACGAGGAAATGAAGATGGCGGCGGTCAAGGCCATCGCAGCACTTGCCCGCGAGGAAGTCTCCGACGTCGCGGCGCGCGCCTATTCCGGCGAGTCGCCGATTTTTGGCGCAGACTATCTGATCCCCTCGCCCTTCGATCCGCGCCTCATCCTGCGCATTGCGCCTGCGGTCGCAAAGGCAGCTGCCGAGACCGGCGTCGCATCGCGGCCTATCCATGATTTCGAGGCCTATCTCGACCAGCTGAACCGCTTCGTCTGGCGCTCCGGTTTCGTCATGAAGCCGATCTTCAGCGCCGCCAAGGTTTCCGAAAAGAACCGGGTGATCTTCTCCGAAGGCGAGGACGAACGGGTGCTGCGCGCAGCCCAGGTTCTGCTCGAGGAAAAGACCGCAACCCCGATCCTGATTGGCCGTCCTTCGGTCATCGAGGCGCGACTGGCGCGGTTCGGCATCCGTATCCGGCCGAATGTCGATTTCGCAGTGGTCAACCCGGAAGACGATCCGCGCTACCGGGACTATGTCGACGAATATTTCGCACTGGTCGGCCGCGAAGGCATCAATCCGGAAGCGGCGCGCACCATCGTGCGCACCAACAATACGGTAATCGGTGCGCTGGCGGTCAAGCGCGGCGATGCGGACGCGCTGATCTGCGGCGTCGAGGGCCGTTACGACAAGCATCTCGGCGACGTGAACCAGATCATCGGCAAGCGGCCGGGCGTCTGCGCCTTCTCGGGCCTCAGCCTGGTCATCTCCCAGCGCGGAGCGATGTTCTTCACCGACACGTTCGTCAACTACAACCCATCCGCGCAGGAGATCGCCGAGATCACCATTCTGGCGGCAGAGGAAATCCGCCGGTTCGGTATCGCTCCGAAGGCGGCGCTGATCTGCCACTCGAATTTCGGCTCGCGCGATTCGGAAAGCGCCCAGAAGATGCGGGCTGCCCTGAAGCTGGTGCGCCAGCGGGCGCCGGAACTGGAAGTGGACGGCGAAATGCAGGGTGGTTCGGCATTGTCGGAAACGCTGCGCAAGCGGGCCATGCCGGACAGTTCGCTAACCGGCGAAGCCAACCTGCTGGTTTTCCCGAACCTCGATGCGGCCAACATCTCGCTCGGTCTGGTCCGCAACCTCACGGATGCCTTGCATGTCGGCCCGATTCTTCTCGGGGCGGCCCAGCCGGCGCATATCCTGTCGTCCTCGGTCACGTCGCGCGGCGTGGTGAACATGGCGGCACTCGCCGTCGTGGAAGCATCGCAACCTAATCTGCAATTTCAATCCTGAGTTGTATAACTCTCTCGATGCGATGATTTGAGCCCCGTCCGGGGCTCAGCCGGCCCCTGGATAGATTTCACCGTGCGGTGATCGCGGCCTTATGAGATTATCAACCGGCACGTTCCATGATGGCATCTTCTACTAAAGGAGAGGATGCCGGAATTGCCGATACCGCTTCGCGGCCTGCTGACCATACCGCTCTTGTTTTTGCCTGCCGCAGCGCTGGCGGGAGACCCCGCCGTTTGCGCAGCGCTTTACCGGAAACTTGGAAACAGCCCGGAAATCATCGGCAACACGTCCGCGGCGCGCAGCTTTGCCCAGCAGCTCGGCGAATATAATGCCGACATCCGCGAACTGCGGGTCGACATGCGCCGCGCCGGCTGCGGCAACGGCAGCGTCGTGGTTCTCGGCGGCCCCAATGCCGAGGTCTGCGGCCAGATGCGGGATGCGCTGGGAAGAATGGAGCAGAGCCGCGATACGCTGATGGCGGAACGCAACGGTTCGCGGCAGATGATCCTGCCCTCGGAAGAGCGGAATGCCATTCTCGCCGCCATTCGCGAACAACGCTGCATCCCCTCTTTCGAGCCGTTGCCGCCTGTAGTCGACGATAAGCGAAAGGTGCCGGGCATCGAGCTTCCCAGGCAAGAGGAGCCTTATTCCGGAATTACCAATCTGCGCACCCACCCACCGCAAAAGCCGCAGGCGACCGCAGTCCCGCCGCCAGTGCTCACGCCACCGCCGGAGCGGCCATACGACCCAAGCAAAAAGGTGCGCACCGTGGGGCCGACCTTCCTGCCCGAAGCGGGTATCGATCTCACCAATCCGAAATCGGCAGGACCACAGCCGCAGCAATAATCAGCGGCTGTCCCATCGGTCCTGAAAGATCAGCGCGTCCAGGCCCAAGCGCTGGCGCCAGCCCTTGAGCGCCAGTTCGGGCTCGCCATAGAGCCGGTCGACATAACCGAGGCAGAGCCAGGCGACGATCTCGATGCGGTCGGGAATGCCGAGCAGCGCACGCACGTCCTCGTCGCGGAAAATGCTGACCCAGCCGACACCGACGCCCTCGGCCCTTGCCGCGAGCCAGAGGTTCTGCACGGCGCAGACGGTCGAATAGGCATCCATGCGCGGATTGTGGGTCCGGCCGAGCACGACCGGACCGGCGCGGTCCGGATCGCAGGTAACGCAGATCGACAGCGGCGCCTTGACGATGCCTTCGAGCTTGAGGCTGCGGTAAAGGTCGCGGCTTTCCTCGGCAAACATCTCCACGGCCTCGTCATTGGCTCGCGAGAAGGCGGCACGAGCCGCCTCGCGTACCGCCGGATCGCGGATGAGGATGAAATTCCAAGGCTGCATGAAGCCGACCGAGGGTGCCGAATGCGCGGCGCCGAGCAGCCGCATCACCAGGTCGTCCGGCAGCGGATCGGGCAGGAACTGGTCGCGCACGTCGCGGCGTGTCTCGATCGCCCGGTAGACGGCGGCGCGTTCGACCTTGGAAAACTCGCCGGCAGGCAGCAAGGCATGGGCGAAAGGATCAGTCTGCATCGTCAAGTCCCCAACAATGCCGTCGCTCCCTCGCCTTCCCGGCTTGAAGCCTTTGGGCAAAAAGAGGTCCGAAACCGTTCCGCCGTCCGCGCGGGCTGGTCTATCTCGTCAGGCCGGTCTTCTGACTTGGCTTCATCCGCCTGCACCGCCGCCTTCCCGGTTTCCCAGTGGCTTTCATATATTGCGGCCGAGCGTCCACCTCACAGCGTTGGGCACGTTCCGGTTCCACCCCGGATTCCCGATTCTCCGGCTTGTCGCCGGCACCTGACAGGATCGTTTATGCCCTCACGCTATCTTCGGCGCAAGGCGTTCATGCGACAGGGAAATAGCGCACATAGGCAAACTCATCGCCATCAGGCGACCAGTTCGGCGAATTCATCGTGCCTTGCCCGCCGAAGAGCTCGAACACCGTTTCGACATTGCCGCCGTCCATGTCCATCAGCCTGACGCGGACGTCGAGATCGCGCGGGTGGTCGAAGACATCGGCGTCGTAGGAGATGAAGACGATCTTGTCACCCTTCGGTGATGGATGTGGAAACCAGTCACCGTAACCGCCGTCGGTGATCCGCTCCGCGACGCCGCCGGCGGCCGGAACGCGCCAGATTTGCATCAGCCCGGTGCGGCTGGAATTAAAATAGATCCATTTTCCATCCGGCGAATAATCCGGCCCGTCATTGCGGCCCTCGCCGAGCGTCAGCCGCGTCTCTGCGCCACCTTCGATGCCGATCGTATAGATGTCGAACTCGTCGCCGCGGATGCCGCAATAGGCGAAGTTTTTTCCGTCCGGCGACCAGCCATGCCAATAGGACGGCAGGTTCCGGGTTACCAGCCGCGGCACGCCGCCACCGGCGGGAAGGACATAGATCGCCGACTTGCCTAACTCTACCTTGTCGGAAATGGCGATCAGTAAACCGTCCGGCGAAATGCCGTGGTCGTTGTTGCATTGGCGGGCAAAGCCGGTATCGACCGGTTCAGGCCCGTCATCACCCTCCGGTGACAGACGATAGATCAGGCCCTCGCTGTTGAGCATCAGGTAGCGCCCGTCCGGCGACCAGTTGGGCGCCTCGAACAGGGCTTCCGTCTGCCAGACCACCCGCATCGCCCTCGTCCGGATATTGAAGATCTCGACGGAGCTGCGCGGGGCCATGATCCTCTCCTATCGATCGCGGAAACGGTTGGTGATCGGATAACGCCGGTCGCGGCCAAAATTCTTCTTGGTGATCTTGACGCCCGGCGCCGATTGGCGCCGCTTGTATTCGGCGAGATAGAGCAGGTGTTCGATCCGGTGAACAGTCGCGATGTCGTGGCCGCGGGCGACGATCTCCTCGGTGCCCATTTCCAGTTCGACGAGGCATTCGAGAATGTCGTCGAGCACCGGATAGGGCGGCAGCGAATCCTGGTCGGTCTGGTTGGGTCTGAGTTCCGCGGACGGCGCCTTGGAGATGATGTTCTTCGGGATCACCTCGCCGCTTGGGCCAAGAGCCGTCGGCGGCAGGTGTTCGTTGCGCCAGGCGGCCAGCGCGTAGACCTGCATCTTGTAGAGGTCCTTGATCGGATTGAAGCCGCCGTTCATGTCGCCGTAGAGCGTCGCGTAGCCGACCGACATTTCCGACTTGTTGCCGGTCGTCACCACCATCGAACCGAACTTGTTGGAGATCGCCATCAGGATCGTGCCGCGGGCGCGGCTCTGGAGGTTCTCTTCGGTAATCCCCTCGTCGGTTCCTTCGAACAGCTCGGCCAGCGCCGACGAAAAACCGTCCACCGGCTCGGCGATCTGCACGATATCGTAACGGCAGCCGAGCGCCCTGGCGCAATCGGCTGCATCCTTCAACGAGTCCTCCGACGTATAGCGATAGGGCAACATCACCGTGCGCACCCTCTCCTCGCCAAGCGCATCGACAGCGATTGCCGCGCAGATGGCACTGTCGATGCCGCCGGACAGGCCGAGAACGACCGACTTGAAGCCGTTCTTGTTGACGTAGTCGCGGAAGCCCAGAAGGCAGGCACGGTAATCCGCCTCCTCCTTTTCCGGAATGCGGGCCATCGGTCCGCGGGCGCAATGCCAGGTCTCGCCAATCCGTCTCCATTCGGTGACGGCGACGGCCGCCTCGAACTGGCTCATCTGGAAGGCGAGCGACTTGTCGGTGTTGAAGGCGAAGCTTGCGCCGTCGAAGACCAGTTCGTCCTGACCGCCGAGCTGGGCCGCGTAGATCATCGGCAGGCCGGTCTCGATCACCTGCTTCAGAACGACCTGATGGCGAATATCCACCTTGCCGCGAAAATAGGGCGAACCGTTCGGTACGAGCAGGATTTCCGCCCCGCTTTCCGAGAGCGTCTCGCAGATGCCGAGATCGCCCCAGATATCCTCGCAGATCGGAATGCCGAGCCGCACGCCGCGGAAATTGACGGGGCCCGGCATGTCACCGGCGATGAAGACGCGCTTCTCGTCGAATTCGCCGTAATTCGGCAGGTCAATCTTGTCGCGCACGGCGATCACCTTGCCGCCGTCGAGCACGGCGATCGAATTGTGCCGGCCTTCCTTTCCCTGACGTGGGAAGCCGATGATGACGCCGGGGCCGCCGTCTGCCGTATCGGCGGCAAGCTCCTCCACCGCCTTCAGGCAGGCGTTGAGGAAAGCCGGTTTCAGGACGAGGTCCTCCGGCGGATAACCGGACAGGAAGAGCTCGGTGAAGAGGATGAGATCCGCCTCCTCGCGGGCGGCATCTCTTCGGGCTTCTCGGGCCAGCGCCAGATTGCCGGCAATATCGCCGACTGTCGGGTTGAGCTGGGCAACGGCGATACGAAATGTCTGGCTGATATCCTGGGTCATGGTACCGATTTAATGTCCGCAGCAGACGGCGGCAACGTTGTTCCGAGAGTTTTTTATGGTTCAGGCAGATGCGGGACGATCGCCCGGATAATGAGGCACGCCGTCCTCCGGCAGTTCGTAGAAATCTCCCTTGTCGGCACAATAGATATGCTCGCCCATGACAAGTCCACTCGGCTGATCGAAAGCGCCCGCCAGGATCGAAATGCTTGCCGCGCCCTCCGCCTGCCAGAACAGCGCAGAGCCGCATTGCGAGCAGAAGCCGCGCCGCGCTTCATCGCTGGCGCGATACCAGCTCAGCGCCTCCTCGCCTTGGAGCGTCATGTTTTCGGCACGAACGCTGGTCGCCGCATAATAAAGCCCGGTCTGGCGGCGGCATTGCGAGCAATGGCAGGCCGTGACTGTCCGCAGCGGACCTACCGTCTCAAACCGGATCGCACCGCACAGGCAACGACCGCTGTTCTTCTGCTGCATGCACCATCCTCGACGAAGCGACGGCCCAGTGTCGCGGGCGTGGGCCGCGAGGTCAAATCTATTCCGCTGATGATGATCATCAACGGAAGCTATATCAAGATACGGAAAGGCCGGCGTCGCCGGCCTTCTTCGATTTTTCAACGATCATGCGCGGCGGTTCAGCCGTTGACGACCATCCGCTTTTCGTCGCGGCCGCTCTTCATCCGCTCGGCGAGCAGGAAGGCCAGTTCCAGTGCCTGGTCAGCGTTGAGGCGCGGGTCGCAATGGGTGTGGTAACGGTCCTGCAGGTCGCTCGCCGTCACCGCGCGCGCGCCGCCGGTGCATTCGGTGACGTCCTTGCCGGTCATCTCGATATGGATGCCGCCTGGATGGGTGCCTTCCGCACGATGGATCTGGAAGAAGCTTTCGACTTCCGACAGGATCCGGTCGAAGGGCCGGGTCTTGTAGCTGTTGAGCGTGATCGTGTTGCCGTGCATCGGATCGCAGGACCAGACGACTTTCTTTCCTTCCCGCTCGACGGCGCGGATCAACTTCGGCAGCGAGTCAGCGACCTTGTCGTAACCGAAACGGCAGATCAGCGTCAGACGACCGGCTTCGTTCGTCGGGTTGAGCGCGTCGATCAGTTCGATCAGGTTGTCGGCCTGCAGCGACGGGCCGCATTTGAGGCCGATCGGGTTCTTGATGCCGCGGAAATATTCGACATGCGCGTGGTCGAGCTGGCGGGTACGGTCACCGATCCACAGCATGTGGCCGGACGTCGCGTACCAGTCGCCCGAGGTGGAGTCGACGCGGGTGAAAGCCTCTTCGTAGCCGAGCAGCAGCGCTTCATGGCTGGTGAAGAAATCCGTCTCGCGCAGGCTCGGCTGGTTTTCCGCAGTGATGCCGATCGCCTTCATGAAATCCATGGTTTCGCTGATGCGGTCGGCGAGCTTGCGGTAACGTTCGCCCTGAGGACTATCCTTGACGAAACCGAGCATCCACTTGTGGACGTTTTCGAGATTGGCATAACCGCCCATCGCGAAGGCGCGCAGCAAGTTGAGCGTCGCGGCCGACTGGCGGTAGGCCATCATCTGGCGTTCCGGATCGGGAATGCGCGACTCCGGCGAGAATTCGATGCCGTTGATGATATCGCCGCGGTAGGACGGCAGTTCGACGCCGCCTTGCATTTCGACATTGGACGAACGCGGCTTGGCGAACTGACCGGCGATGCGGCCGACCTTGACGACCGGAAGCTGAGCGCCATAGGTCAGCACGACCGCCATCTGCAGGAACGAACGGAAGAAATCGCGGATATTGTCGGCACCGTGTTCGACGAAGCTTTCGGCGCAGTCGCCGCCCTGAAGCAGGAATGCATTGCCTTCCGCGACACTGGCGAGCTGCTTCTTCAGGCGGCGGGCCTCACCGGCAAATACGAGCGGCGGAAAGGTGGCGAGCTGGGCTTCCGTCGCTGCCAGCGCGGCCTTGTCCGGGAATTCCGGGACCTGCTGGATCGGTTTCTGCCGCCAACTGCTCGGGGTCCAATTCTGTGCCATCTCGCTCACCTGTTTCAGCCTCGGCCATCCTCCGCCGGGCAAGTCTTTAAAATCGAGGCGGCTTATAAACCTTAACAGCCCCGTTGCATAGCCGTTTTGCCTGCTTTCACCGCCACTCGTCCGCGCCATATTCGGAGCAGCCGGTCGGATCGCATGCAGTATGAAATCAAGACATACGCGGGTTTTTAATATCGTTCTTAGCTACAACTTCACGAATTTGCGCAACGCTCCCGCCGAAAATTTCTTGCTGGGGAGCAGGCGATGCATCCGATGACACGTCTATGGAAAGATCGCCGCGGCAATTTCGGCGTCATGACCGCGTTGCTGCTGGTTCCGCTGATCGGAACTGCCGGTATGGCGCTTGATTTCGGCCACGCACTTACCATCAAGCAACAGCTCATCGGGGCAGCCGATGCGGCCGCTGTCGGCGCGGTCGCCGAAAAATCGAAAGCCGTCGCCCAGGCTATGCAGTTGCAGGGCGACGGAAGCGTGGCGCTCGATCCGGCCGAGGCCCGAAGCATCTTCCTCGGCCAGATGTCCGGTGAGCTTTCCACCCTGCCCGTCAGCGTCGATATCGCCCTGGTGAAGACTAACGGTATCCTGACCTCGCGCGTATCATTCAGCGCCACCTTGCCGACCACCTTCATGACAATCCTCGGCAAGGATGACATCACCGTTGCCGGCCAGGCCACCGCGCAATACCAGACGCCGTCGTTCATCGACTTCTACATGCTGCTCGACAACACGCCTTCGATGGGTGTCGGGGCGACGCCGGCAGACGTGACCAAGATGCAGTACGCCACGCGCCTGGGATCTGATGGCAAGGGCAAGGATGCGAACTGCGCCTTTGCCTGCCACATCGTCTCGGAGGACGGCGTCGAGGACCCAAACAGCTATTACAACGTCGCCAAGAACAACAACGTCACGACCCGCATCGACGTGGTAGCAGCCGCAACCAAGGCGCTGATGGCGAAAGCCACCGATACCCAGACGGTCGCGAACCAGTTCCGCATGGCCGCCTACACATTCGGCAAGACCGCCATGGATGCGAAGCTCTTCAAGGTCGCAAACCTCGACTACAATCTGGGCGAGGTCAGCAAGGCGACCAACCAGATCACTCTGATGAGCATTCCCTATCAGAACTACAACGATGACCAGCAGACGAGTTTCGACGACGCGCTGAAGGGTATCAACACTGAAATCAAGGATGTGCCCGGCAACGGGACCAGCAATATCGACAGGCAGAAGATCGTCTTCTTCGTCGCCGACGGCGTGGGCGACAGCTACAAGCCGAAGGGCTGCACCAGTCCAAAGGGCGCCAGGAACGGCACCCGCTGTATCGAGCCGATCGACATCACCGCCTGCGACGCGCTCAAGCTGCGCGGTGTCCGCATCGCAGTTCTCTACACGACATATCTGGAACTGCCCGAAAACGACTTCTACAAGGCTTGGGTCGCACCCTTCCAAGGCACGATCGCCGCCAAGATGGAGGAATGC
This sequence comes from Neorhizobium sp. BETTINA12A, assembly GCF_023006485.1. Lineage (NCBI taxonomy): Bacteria > Pseudomonadati > Pseudomonadota > Alphaproteobacteria > Hyphomicrobiales > Rhizobiaceae > Neorhizobium > Neorhizobium sp. BETTINA12A. The sequence goes on along the minus strand of NZ_JALBGW010000069.1, from coordinate 1,723 downwards.
GCCACGCCGGGCCTTTACTTCGAAGTCAGCCCTACCCAGGGCATCACCCAGGCCATGCAGACGCTTTTCCTGAAGATCGTCGCCACGCCGCGCATCACCAGCTGACGCGGCGCCGAAGCCGGGAGCGCGTCAGACGCGCTCGCCGTTCTTCACCCGGTAGCTCGGGTTGTACATGGTGACGAGTTCTTCCGAAGCCGTCGGATGCACCGCCATGGTGCGGTCGAAATCGTCCTTGGTAACGCCGGCCTTCAGCGAGATGCCGAGAAGCTGCGCCATCTCGCCGGCATCGTGGCCGAGGATGTGGGCGCCGACCACCTTGCGGCTTTGCGCATCGACGACCAGCTTCATGATCATCTTCTCAGCCCGTCCCGAAAGCGTCGCCTTCATCGGCCGGAACTCGGCGCGGTAGACTTCAAGCTCCGGATAACGCTTGGCGGCCTCCTCTTCCGACAGACCGACCGTGCCGATCTCCGGCTGCGAGAAAACGGCGGTGGCGATCAGGTCGTGGTCCGGAGCGGTCGGATTGCCCTTGTACTCCGTTTCGATGAAGCACATCGCCTCGTGGATCGCCACCGGCGTCAGCTGTACCCGGTCGGTGACATCACCGAGCGCATAGATATGTGGCACGCTGGTGCGGGAATATCTGTCGACGACAATGGCGCCACGCTCGTTCACCTCGACGCCCGCGGCTTCGAGGCCGAGCCCCGTCGTGTTCGGATCGCGGCCGAGCGCCAGCATGATGGTGTCGACGGCGATCGTCTCGCCGTTCATCGTCCTGGCGACAAGTCCACCGGCTGCCGCCTTGGTTACCTCCTCGATCACATCGGTCAGAACGATGCGGATACCCTTCTCGACCATCGCCTTGTGCAGGCCCTGGCGCATGTCGTGGTCGAAGCGCGAGAGGATTTCCTTGCCGCGATAGATCAGGGTCACGTCGACGCCGAGGCCGTGGAAGATGTTTGCGAATTCGACAGCGATATAGCCGCCGCCAGTGATCAGGATGGAGCGCGGCAGTTCCGGCAGATCAAAGGCTTCGTTGGACGAGATGCAGAGTTCGTGGCCGGGCAGCGCCGCATGCGGGTTGGGCGCCCCGCCGGTCGCGATGACGATCTTTTCGGCGGTCACCGTCTTGCCGGTCTTCACGAGCCGGATCGTGTGGGGGCCGACCAGTTCGGCGCGGGTTTCGAGGATTTCGGCGCCGTTGTTTTCCAGGCCCTTGCGATAGAGGCCTTCAAGGCGGGCGATCTCCCTGTCCTTGGCGGCGATCAGCTTCTTCCAGTCGAACGAACTCGCCCCGACCTCCCAGCCGTAGCCGACCGCATCCTCGAAATGCTCGTGATATTGCGAGGCATAGACGAAGAGCTTCTTGGGGACGCAGCCGCGGATGACGCAGGTGCCGCCGAAACGATATTCCTCGGCGATCGCCACCCGCTTGCCGAGCGATGCTGCCACGCGCCCGGCCCTCACGCCGCCCGATCCGCCGCCAATCACGAAGAGATCATAGTCATAGGCGGTCATGGTATTCTCCTTGAGAGCAGGCGGCGGGATGTCGCTCACATATAGGGACGGGAACCCCCAAAGGAAAAGCCCGGATTGCTCCGGGCTTCCATAAAATTCAGCGGGTCGAGGGATCGATCAGGGTTTAGGTGCAGGAGCCGGAGCCGGCTTGGCAGCCGGAGCAGCGGGCTTGGCCGGAGCGGTCGCGGCCGGAGCAGCGGGCTTG
>NZ_JALBGW010000068.1:0-24335 GCF_023006485.1 Neorhizobium sp. BETTINA12A | reverse complement strand
CGCACCTGACCGCCGGCGCCAAGCGCGTCATCGTCTCGGCGCCTGCCGACGGCGCCGACCTCACCGTCGTCTTCGGCGTCAACCACGATCAGCTGACCCGGGAACACCTGGTCATCTCCAACGCGTCCTGCACCACCAACTGCCTGGTTCCGGTCGTCAAGGTCCTCGACGACGCCGTCGGCATCGATCATGGCTTCATGACCACGATCCATTCCTACACCGGCGACCAGCCGACACTCGACACGATGCACAAGGACCTCTATCGCGCCCGTGCTGCAGCGCTCTCGATGATCCCGACCTCGACCGGCGCCGCCAAGGCCGTCGGCCTGGTGCTTCCGCACCTCAAGGGCAGGCTCGACGGCACCTCGATCCGCGTGCCGACCCCGAACGTCTCGGTCGTCGACTTCAAGTTCGTCGCCAAGAAGACGACCACGGTTGCCGAAATCAACGAAGCGATCAAGTCCGCATCCAACGGCGCCCTGAAGGGCATCCTCGGTTACACCGAAGAGCCGCTCGTTTCCCGCGACTTCAACCACGACAGCCATTCCTCGATCTTCGCGATCGACCAGACTAAGGTGCTCGAAGGCAACTTCGTCCGCATCCTCTCCTGGTACGACAACGAATGGGGCTTCTCGAACCGCATGGCCGACACGTCGGTCGCGCTTGCCAAGCTCATCTGAGCATCACAGATGCTGCCTTCGGGCGGCACCGGCAAGATATGGACCTCCTCCCGCAAGGGAGGGGGTTTTTGTTTGTGGGCATGGTGGTTAGGGAGGTAGTTGCCTGCAACCTCGATAGGCTCAGCACATGGATCACGCTCCAAAGGTCGCGGCTCGATGCGCTATAGGAGCGGTTCAAAAGGGCGGCGACATAACCTAGGGAACAGGTCAGTGAGAGCGATCAGGAACGGCAAGAGAGGACTCACCGTTCACGCCAGGGTGGCAGGCTGCTCGGAAGGAGGTAATCCTCAGCCGCACGAATGATAAAGATGGGCGAGCCAAGTAAGCTCAGCTCTGTAGAGAGCATAAATTTTAAACGCTTCCCTATTGCTTGCTTATCTTTTCATACAGGAGGGTTATTTATATTAAAGCAGCCCCAACCATCATTTTCTCCTCCAAAAGAAGCGGCGGATTTTTCTAATAACTGTTCCGTCCGCGTAATTTCCTGATGAGATGGGATCATAAATCGGGTTGCAGTTACATCCCATTTTAGGGGGCGCGAAGTCTCTATTTCCGAATATCTTACCTTTTCGAATTGCTTCTCAATACGCGCGATAAATTTTATTGCTGAAGCTTCATCAGGAAATACAACGGAAAAATCCACATCCCGCGGAGAAGACAAGTCGTCGCCTTGCTCTTTCATGCGGCGAAGTACGTCGCCATTTTCGTCATCAGGAAAGCTATCTTCCATAAGGCCCTTCACTATATTTGTTTAGACTACTAATACCCCTCATCCTGAGATCTATATTTCGATCCAGGAGATTCTATTTTATTATAATTGTCTGTTGATTTTGGTCCACCGGTTTGATCCATCCTCTGAGATTCATCCTTGAACGCACCTCTTGAATCCGGTGATTTTGTCCAATCTGTAGCAGTATGTTTATCGCCTGTTTCTTTTTCTACCCTCCGGCCGCTTTCTTGAGAGCGCTCGCGGCTGCCCTTGCCGCTATAAGTTTTCCCACTTTCGTGAGTATTAGTATAGGAGCCAGTTTCTCTGCTTTTTGATGTGGGCGCTTGGGTTGATTCCGGGGTACTGCTTCTTCCCCCGCCACCTGCACCGCTTCTTCCCCAGCCACCTGCACGACTTCCACTCCCTCCGCCGCCAAAAGGCCCCACCAAGTCGAACTTTTTAGAACCGGGCGGATCCGCCATAGTCGCCACTGGGGTAGATCCCAGCTCCTGCTCCTTTTTATCCCGGTCGTTTACGCGTGTGTCTGCGGTTTCCGTAACAGCCTTTGATTGCTCAGACTGTTCAACGGCGCTGTCGTTCCCGCTTCCGTCTGCGCCTCCACTTCCATAATCAGAGACGTCGGGGCTTACGGAGTGGCCACTTGGATCACTTCTGTTGACAGGATCATTTTCGGAATAGGCATATCGATTTGTCCCTACGCCGGGCGCCGTGGGATCCCAGGTATCGGGCGAAATAAATCGAGCATTTGCCGCTGACCCAAATGAAACAAATATCATGCTGGACACAAGGAACAGGCTCAAAAAACGAGCCGCAAGCCTAATGAAAAAGGAATTCATAAAAAGCTCCATACCCATAAAAGCGCAGCAGGGCGCATGATTCGCCCCCCGAATTTCAACTTCTGATTTTAAGACCTGGCCGTCAATAGTCACGATTTTCAAATCCACAGTAGGTAATGGGAGTCGCCGCTACAGAAGTGTTCCAGATTTCTGCGGCACAACGAAAAATATTCGTTCCGAATTGTCCCCACCCCTCCAATCCATGCCTACAATCCCCCCGCTCCCACCACCGGAGTGTTTCGCGAGACGTTCGCGGGCAGGCGGGAGCCGGCGCTTTTATCGGAACCGTAACGTGCGGGGATGGTGGAAGAGGTGAAAGCCATGGGTTAGGGGCAACCCCAACCCTATCAAGCCTCCCCCGGACAGCCATGTCCGGTTCGGTTGAGCCGTGCAAGTGGCAAGCCTGTCCCGAAAGGATGGGCGCGAATAAAGCCACGCAGCGAGGCGAGATGATCACCTGTAGGGGCCGGAAGCCCCAAAAGAACGCCGAAGGCCACGCGAATGCGGAGCCATACTATTATTTTACTATGAGGTTCCGCATTCGTGTGGGCTCTCCGATAATCCAGCGCCCCAAAAGTGGGTACCGGTTTTGGGACGGGACGCTGGACAGAAAAGTGAAAAGCCGCCGGCACCAAGGCACTGGTCCGTCTTTTTTATCCCCTGCCCTTCTCTTGCCGGAATTGTTCCCGCCTAATCGATCAGTCGATTCGCCTGGCCCTCGGCCGGGATCTGCCCCATTCTTGCATGGCCGCGTTGCGGCGTGGCACAGTTCCGGTTTCGGGGCTGCGGACGGGGATGGTGTCGGCGAGAGGTGCGAAGGAAGGGATTATAGGTGGAGGCTTTTTATATCGTCCTGCTGGTCGGCACGGTCCTGGTGCTGGCGGCTGCCCTTTCGAGCCTCCTTGCCTTCCGCTTTGGCGCTCCCCTCCTGCTGATCTTCCTGTCGATCGGCCTGCTCGCCGGCGTCGATGGCCTCGGCATCCGATTCGAGAACTATTCCTTCACCTTCATGCTGGGATCGCTGGCGCTGGCGATCGTGCTGTTCGATTCCGGCTTCATGACCCCCATCCACTCGTTCCGCCTTGCCGCGGCGCCGGCGATCACGCTTGCGTCGATCGGGGTGCTGCTGACGACCGGAATCTTTGCCCTCGGCGCGATGATCCTTCTCAATTTCAACTGGCTCGAAGGCCTGCTGCTCGGCTCGATCGTCGCCTCCACGGATGCCGCCGCCGTCTTCTTCCTGCTGCGCGTCAGCGGCATCAACATCCGCGACAAGGTGCGCTCGACGCTCGAAGTCGAGTCCGGCACCAACGACCCGATGGCGATCTTCCTGACGATTGCGCTCGCCGAGCTTCTGGCGACCGGCCAGGGCCTTTCCGGCCTCGACCTGCATTTCCTTTTCCTGTTCGTCGAGGAAATGGGGCTCGGCGTCATCTGCGGCCTGTTCGGCGGCATGATGATCGTCTGGGTGCTGAACCGCTTCACCTCCGACCGGGGCCTCGCGCCGATCTTCGTGCTGACGCTGGCGCTTCTCGTCTTTTCCTTCACCGGCGCGATGGGCGGCAGCGGCTTCCTGGCGGTCTATGTGGCCGGCATCTATTCCGGCAATCGCAAGATGTTCGCCAAGCCACAGATCATCCGCTTCAACGAAGGGCTGACCTGGCTTGCGCAGATCATCATGTTCCTGGTGCTCGGCCTGCTCGCGACGCCTTCGCAATTCCCGGCTATCCTCTTGCCGGCGATCGGGCTGGCGCTCTTCCTGATCTTCGTCGCCCGGCCGATCGCCGTGTGGCTGAGCCTGCTACCCTATGATTTCACCCAGCAGGAAACCAGCTTCCTCGCCTGGGTCGGCCTGCGCGGCGCGGTCTCCATTCTGCTCGCGATCATGCCGGTCTTGAGCGGCGTCGAAAACGGCCAGCTTTTCTTCAACACCACCTTCATCATCGTGCTGGTCTCCCTCCTCGTCCAGGGCTGGACGATCAAGCCGGTCGCCCACAAGCTCGGCCTCATCATTCCGCCGCGCATCGGCGCCGTCGACAAGATCGAGCTCGACCTGCCGGGCACCGCCCATCACGAGCTGATCTCCTACCGCGTCATGAAGGACAGCCCGATCCTGCAGGGCGAGCGCATCCCCCGCTGGGCCATGCCATCGCTGGTCATCCGCGACGGCCGCAGCATGCGTTACCAATATGCCGGCCGGCTGAAGGAGAACGACCAGGTCTACCTGTTCATCTCCCCCGCCTATTCGAAACTGCTCGACCGCATCTTCGCAAGCCAGGTGCCGGTCGACGAGGACGATGCGGAATTTTTCGGCGCGTTCGCGATCTCGCCGACGAGGCCCGCCAAGGAACTCGACGCCGCCTACGGCCCCGGCCTGCTTTCTGCCAACGAGCAGAACATGACCGTCGGCGACCTGGTGACCTCGCGGCTCGGCGGCCGCGCGGATTATGCCGACCGTATCCGCTTCGGCTCGATCATCCTGATCGTGCGCGAACTGGACGAGCACGAACATGTCCGCAGCATCGGCATTTCGCTGGAACCCGTGGAGCCGGCGACCAATCTGCCGATCTTCATCAACATGCGCGAGATCGCCCACCGCGTCCGTGATCTGATCCGCAAATACCGAGGCAAGCACCTCCCCGTGAAACCGGGCGCCGTGCCGCCCGAAGGCCCGGCGTAGAGTAGCGAAAGCTCAAATAAAATCCTCCACCCGCTGCATTGTCGCGGTAGAATCGGCGTGCGGCTTATCTGCCGCAGACGGAATATGGATGGCAGCGACCAATCGTCTTGCGTCGCCGGTCAGGCATAGTAAGGTCCGCTACGAACTTTCCGAGTAAATGGATTAGCATCATGCCGGCCTTCAAAACCCTCGACGACCTCACCGATATCGCAGCCAAGCGCGTGCTTGTGCGCGTCGATCTCAACGTTCCCGTTGCTGCCGACGGCAAGGTCACCGACGCGACCCGCATCGAGCGCGTCGCCCCGACCATTCTGGAACTCTCGAAGAAGGGCGCCAAGGTCATCCTGCTTGCCCATTTCGGCCGTCCGAAGGGCGAGCCGGTCGCCGACATGTCGCTGTCGCTGATCGTTTCTGCCGTCAACCAGGTCCTCGGCCACAAGATCCTCTTCGCCTCCGATTGCATCGGTCCGGAAGCCGAACAGGCGATCGCCGGCATGAAGAACGGCGATATCCTGCTGCTCGAAAACACCCGTTTCCACAAGGGCGAGGAAAAGAACGACCCGGGCTTCACCGAGGCGCTCGCCAAGAACGGCGATATCTTCGTCAACGACGCCTTCTCCGCAGCCCACCGCGCCCATGCCTCGACCGAGGGCCTCGCCCATCACCTGCCCGCCTATGCCGGCCGCACCATGCAGGAAGAACTCGAAGCGCTCGAAAAGGGCCTCGGCAATCCGGCCCGCCCGGTCGTTGCGATCGTCGGCGGCGCCAAGGTTTCGACCAAGATCGACCTGCTGCAGAACCTCGTGAAACGGGTCGACGCGCTGGTGATCGGCGGCGGCATGGCCAACACGTTCATCGCGGCACAGGGCATCGATGTCGGCAAGTCGCTTTGCGAGCATGACCTTGCCGACACGGCCCGCAAGATCATGGCGGAAGCCGAAGCCTCCAATTGCGCCATCGTGCTGCCGGTCGACGGCGTCGTCGCCCGCGAGTTCAAGGCAGGTGCTGCCAACGAAGTGGTCGATATCGACAAGATCCCGGCTGATGCCATGATGCTCGACGTCGGACCGAAGTCGGTAGCAGCCGTCAACGAATGGATCTCCAAGGCCTCGACGCTCGTCTGGAACGGCCCGCTCGGCGCCTTCGAGATCGCGCCGTTCGACAACGCGACGGTCGCTGCCGCCAAACACGCGGCAGAGCAGACCAAGGCCGGCAAGCTCACGTCGGTTGCAGGCGGCGGCGATACCGTCGCCGCCCTCAACCACGCAGGCGCTGCCGACGACTTCTCCTACGTCTCGACTGCCGGCGGCGCATTCCTGGAATGGATGGAAGGCAAGGATCTGCCGGGCGTCTCGGTGCTGATCAAGGCCGCCTGATCTGTCATTTTCCGAAACGGAGCGCGTGCCATATAGGGCGGCGCGCTCCCGAGTTAACTGGTTTAAAAAATTTTAGATGTTTTAAACGATTGAAAGCATTTCAATCGTTTCAATAGCTTACCGTAGGATTTCCCTTTAAAATAACTTCTGTTATCCGCATTTCATGAGCTTTGGGAGAACCGAAAATGACTGAACGTCTTGAAGACATCGCCGTGAAGATGGTCGCCGACGGCAAGGGCCTTCTGGCCGCCGACGAATCGACCTCCACCATCAAGAAGCGCTTCGACAGCATCAATCTCGAATCGACCGAAACAAGCCGCCGCGACTACCGGGAAATGCTGTTCCGCTCCGACGACGCCATGAAGAAGTGCATCTCGGGCGTCATCCTCTACGAGGAAACCCTCTACCAGAAGGCCGCTGACGGCACCCCTTTCGTCGATATCATCAAGGCCGCCGGGTCGATCCCGGGTATCAAGGTCGATACCGGCGCCAAGCCGATGGCCGCGTTCCCGGGCGAAACCATCACCGAAGGCCTCGACGGCCTCGGCGAGCGGCTCGCGAAATATTATGAAGCCGGTGCCCGTTTCGCCAAATGGCGCGGCGTGATCGCCATCTCCACCGAGCAGAAGCTGCCGACCTGGGGCTCGATCAAGGCCAATTCGCAGGCGCTCGCCCGCTACGCGGCGCTCTGCCAGCAGGCCGGCATCGTGCCGATCGTCGAGCCGGAAGTGCTGATGGATGGCGAACCGGCGACCCACAGCATCGATACCTGCGCCGAAGTGACCGAATGGGTCCTGCGCACCGTCTTCGCCGACCTCTATGACGCCCGCGTCAAGCTCGAAGGCATGATCCTGAAGCCGAACATGGTCATCGACGGCAAGAAGGCCCGCAAGGCCTCGGTCGAGGAAGTGGCCGAGCGGACCGTTAAGGTTCTGAAGGCAACCGTTCCGCCCGCGGTTCCGGGCATCGCCTTCCTCTCCGGTGGTCAGTCGTCGGAAGAAGCGACCGCCCATCTTTCGGCGATGAACTCCGGCTACGACCTGCCCTGGGGGCTGACCTTTTCCTACGGCCGCGCCCTGCAGGACCAAGCCCTCAAGGCCTGGGGCGGCAAGTCCGAGAATGTCGCAGCCGGCCAGCGCGCCTTCACCCATCGCGCCGAGATGAACAGCCTCGCCGCCAAGGGAAGCTGGAAGAAGGATCTCGAAAAGGCTGCTTGAGGAGCGCCTTTTCAAGGAGGAGGAAGAAGGCCGCTTCGGCAACGGAGCGGCCTTTCTGTTGTGTCGCCACCTCAAAATCCAATTGAACCGAAAGGGCGAAGCGGCGTTCATTGCGTGAATGGAGGTTGCCATGATGGAAATGGAAACCAGGGTCCGCAGGCTTTTCGACGAGTACGGCCGGACCAGCAATGATGCCCTCAAGGATGCGGCGTCGGTGAATATCGCGGGCATCGCAGCGTTCTTCGCCGCCTATTTCGTCGGCTCGACACCGCAGGCCGTGTTCGGCGGAGCCAATGACGCGGCATTCCGCGAAGTGATCCCGCAGGGCTTTGCCCGATATCGCGAGGTCGGCGGCAAGCGGATGGACATAACCGGCGTGAAGATCACCTGCCTCAACGATCTTCATGCGCTTGCCGAAATTGGCTGGGATTTTTCCTACGTGAACAAGGCGGGCGAAGCCGGCAACGTCCGGTTCACCAATTTTTATTTGGTGACTGTCGCCGACGGCACCCCCAGGATTTTCGCCTATATCACCGGCGACGAGGAGAAAGCGATGCGGGACCACGGCCTTGCCTGAGCCGGTGATGCTGGCCGGTTTCATTTCCGTGATGATGCCGATCAAAAACATTGGCTGGTCATGGCGATTGATGAGGCTTTAAATCCGGCATCGCTCCCGGAGAATTTTCGCCATGCCGACCGCCGATTTCGTCACCGTCGATGTTTTCACGAGCGAACGTTTCGCCGGCAATCCGCTCGCCGTGGTGCCGGATGCGCGTGGGCTCACCGACCGGCAGATGCAGAACATCGCCATCGAATTCGGTTACGCCGAAAGCACCTTCGTCCTGCCGCCCGAAAACCCTGAAAACAGCGCACGGGTACGCATCTTCACCCCGACGATGGAAATCCCCTTTGCCGGCCACCCCAATGTCGGCACCGCCTATGTGCTTGGCCAACGACCCCACCTGTTCGGCAAGCCGGTCGCCGATACGCTCCGTTTCGAGGAGATTGCCGGCCTGGTCGAAGTCCGGTTGCTGCGTGAACCGACCGGCGTGATCGGCGCCACGATCCGCGCACCGCGGCCGCTGGAAATCGGCTCGGAGATCGAGCCTGGCCTGATCGCCGGCTGCATTTCGATCGATGCGAAACATGTGCGCACCACCGCCCACAAGCCGGGCTTCGCCTCGGTTGGCCTCGCCTTCGCGATCGCCGAACTAGACGGTCTCGAAGCACTTGCCGCCGCCCGGCCGAACATCACCGTCTTCCACGAGGCAGCCGCAAAGCACGAGGGTCCCGAAGGCGACTTCCCCATCTTCCTTTATGTCCGCAACCCGGAAAAGCACTGGAACTTCCGCGCCCGCATGTTCGCGCCGCTCGACAACATCATGGAGGATCCAGCGACCGGCAGCGCGTCTGCCGCCCTCTCCGCCTTCTTGGTGACGCGTGCACCGGAGACGGATGCCAGGGTGCATCTGACGATCGAGCAGGGTGTCGAGATGGGCCGCCGCAGCATCATCGAACTCGATGTGGCGAAGGCGGCCGGAACCGTCACCGACGTCACCATCACCGGCCGCTGCGTGTCCGTCATGCGCGGCTCGATCGATGTCTAGAGCCTTTCAGGGTTAAAGGCTCTAGAGCGTGGTGAATTCGCGCAGGATCAGCGCAATGCTCCAGACCGCGAAGGCGACGACGGCGAGCCTCCAGAAATCGCTCCGGCGCCTTAAGCCTGGAAGATTGAGCGGCTTGATGATCTGTACCAGCATGGCGAGGATCAGAAGAACCGCGATTGGCTTTGTCATTTAAGCTTTGCCGATCTCATCCGCCACAGGCTGGACATTTTTGCGCTCCACCACAGATAGATGCGGAGGGATTCGGGGAATAGATAGTCCGCTTCGCTTTCGTTAACGCCCGGTTCATTCGCATGCAACAATGCTTGCCTGCGGTCCCGTGATTGATCGCATTCGCGCAAAGAGCTGACAGTAGCAAAGATGAGACGAAACCTCCTTCCAATCCTCGCCCTCCTTTGCGGTACGCTTCTCCTTTTCCTCGGCAATGGCCTGCAGAGCCTGCTTCTGCCGGTGCGGGGCGCGCAGGAAGGTTATTCCAACGAAGTGCTCGGCCTGCTCGGCACCACATGGGCCTCCGGGTTCGTGATCGGCTGCTTCGTGGCGCCGAACGTGGTGCGCCGCATCGGCCACGTCCGCGCCTTTTCCGGCTTCCTGTCGCTGATCTGCCTGAACGTGCTGCTGACCGGGCTGATGGTCGACCAGAACACCTGGCTGGTCCTGCGCGCCATCACCGGTTTCTGCACCGCCGGCACCTCGATGATCATCGAAAGCTGGCTGAACGAGCGCGCCACCAGCGAAAGCCGCGGAACCATCTTTTCGTTCTATATCTCGATCACCCTTTTCGGCGTCGTCGGCGGCCAGTTGATGGTGCCGTTCGCGGATATTTCGACACCGACGCTGTTCATGATCTGCGGCATTTTCTACAGCCTCGCAGCGCTGCCGACCACTCTGTCCAAGGCCGCCTCGCCGCAACCGCTGAAACGCGCACGCCTGGATCTGCGCGGCCTCTTCCGCAACTCGCCCATCTCCTGCATCGGCATCCTGCTGATCGGCACCGCCAACGGCGCCTACGGCACGCTCGGCGCCGTCTTCGCCACCCGCGCCGGCCTCGACCAGGGCGCGGTGGCGGCGATGGTCAGCATCACCCTCTTCGCCGGTGCGATCATGCAGTTTCCGGCAGGCCGGCTGTCCGACAGGATGGACCGCCGCCACGTCCTTGCCGGCCTTTCGGCCGCGGCAGCCCTCGCGGGCCTGGCGATCCTGGTCATCCACCCGACCGGCACCTATCAGATCGTCGTGCTGGTAGCGATCTATGGCGCCGCCGCCAACGCGCTCTATCCGATCGCGGTCGCGCATGCCAACGACTTTGCCGCTCCCGAGGACTTCGTAAAAGTCTCGGGCGGCCTGCTTCTGCTTTATGGGATCGGAACCATCATCGGCCCGACGCTCGGCGGCCCGGTAATGACCTGGGCGGGCCCGCATGCACTGTTTGCGGTGACGACCGGGGCGCATCTTCTGGTCGCCGCCTATGCTATCATTCGCAGCCGGCAGCGAGCGCCGGTTCCCATCGCCGAGCGCGACGCCTACACGACCGCACCGGCCTCGACCTCGCCGCTTGCCACGCCCGAGAGCCTGTCGCTCGACCCGCGCGCCAAGACCGGCGGTTCGACGCCGGAGAATGCCAGGCCAGACACGAATGCCGGAAAGGAGACGTCATGAGCATTATCGACGATGAACGGCCGAAGAAACCGACAACCCACGAACTCGGCTGCGACCTCTCCATGCTGTCCGTGGATGAACTCGAATCGCGAATCGGCCTGCTGAGGCAGGAGATCGACCGGATCGAGGCCGAGAAGGAGAAAAAGGCCGCAGGCCGGCGCGCGGCCGACAGTCTGTTCCGTTCCTGAACGCTGCCGCTCGCCAATTATTTTAAGTATTTCCCCTTAATGTTAAGACTATATTAAGCATCATCGAACAATATAAAAGCGTTCAGGCTTCCTGGACTCAGACAGTTTCACCATTCGGCGAATGGTCTGATTTCTCCCTGTTTTACCTTGAGAGCCGCCTTTCCGCGGCTCTTTTTTTTATGGCCGCGCCGGCCCGGCCCCGGCTCCTTGCCCTCGATACCGCGGAGGCAAGGGTTTCAACCGGCTTTCCCACAGAAACAAACTGTTGTATTGGACGCCAAAATGCGTCTCATTTCAGGAACATGGCGGCTGTTTACCACTTCTTGTGGGTATTAACCTTTCCTTAAGAAACGCCTTGCGGATTTCCATTATAAGTATCATGTTCAGATCAGTCAGAACGGCATGGGAACTTTTATCCGCCGTTGTCATTGCCTGAATGTGATTGCGTTGAGCAGGATGATTTCGATGTCCGAACAGGGATTGAATACCGTAAGTTTTGCAGGCCGTGCCGCTGCGTCTTCGCAGTTCAAGGCGCTCTACTCCGAAGGTATGTCGCTGGTCGAGGAGACCGCGAGCTATCTCGACGGTACGGGCCGCGCTGCTTCGAAGGTTCTGCCGCGCATGGCATCGGTTCTCTATGCGGCCGAGTCCATGCGGCTGACCACCCGCCTCATGCAGATGGCCTCCTGGCTGCTTCTGCAGCGCGCCGTCAACAATGGCGAGATGAGCCGCGAGCAGGTCATGTCGGAAAAGAGCAAGGTCCGTCTCGACGGCTTCAACGTCGACCGCAATGCCCCGGGCTGGCTCGACCTGCCGGAAGGTTTCCGTGACCTCGTCGAGCGTTCGTTGCGCCTCCAGAACCGGGTCGCCATTCTCGATCGCGAGATCTACCGCCCGGCCGACCCCGCCGTTCTCCCGGACAACGAAAACAGCGTCCGCGCCCAGCTCAGCCTGCTGCGCACCGCCTTCGGCAACTGATTGCCGTCGCGCTATTTGATAGGATCAAACGAAGGGCCGACGCCAAGCGTAGGCCCTTTTCATTTCTGTCAACGCCTTCGAATGTTCGGGTCCATCTCGGCACGCTCCACTGCCTCGATGACGGCATCGAGCGCATCGGCCGTGAGGTGGCTCCGCTGTGCCGCCGCTTTCAGCCAATCATGTTTATCGGTTGGCATCGGCAGAAGGCTCTCCGCATAGGCATCGATCTCGTCCCGGCTCGTCAGCCGCGCCTTCTGGCCCAAGAAGCTTTCATAAAGCTTCAGGTGAGCATCGAACGAGTTCCAATTGTTCTTTCGAACTCTGTATTCCGACACCCATTTGACCAGCCCGTCGAATGACCCCTGGCTCTCGCCGCCCTGGATGCCGCGGCGCATGATATTCGCCACGCACTCGTCTTCACTCAGATCAAGCCAGATCAACGTCGTTGTCCTCGGCAGGGCGATGCCGACGTAGAGGCCATAGACGCCTTCGATCAGCCAGGCTTCACCCGCTGCGATCGACCGGACATCCTCGTGCACGACGGCCCGGTCGCGCGCAATTCCGTAGCGACCCGGCTCCCAGTGCACGTCGTCGAGGTGAACGAGCGACAGGCCAAGCGGCTCTGCCAGCCTTAGCGCCAGCCAAGTCTTGCCGGACCCGCCGTTTCCCATGATCACGATCCGGCGGGACGCGGTCGGAATATCGGATTGTTCTTGCAACGGCTCCTCCCCGCCAGAACACCACGAAACGAAAAAAGCCCGGCTTCCGCCAGGCTCTTCGAAACTCTTCCGTCAAGAAGCGTATTAGAGGCCGAGGCCGCCGAAACGCTTGTTGAACTTGGAAACGCGGCCGCCGCGGTCCAGCATCTGCTGGTTGCCGCCCGTCCAAGCCGGATGGGACTTGGGGTCGATTTCCAGGTTCATGGTTGCGCCTTCCGAACCCCAGGTAGAGCGGGTTTCGTACTCGGTGCCGTCGGTCATGACCACTTTGATCACGTGATACTGCGGATGGATGCCAGCCTTCATGTCGATATTCCTGCTCTGCGAGGTCCATTTGTCGCAATTGCGAGCGAGAGGCCTCTTTAATAAATGAAGCCGCAGACCGGTCTGGTCACGGCTTCCCAATTCGATGCGGAGCCTATACAGGAAGGTCGCCGGAAGTACAAGTACCCGCAAGGCCGAGAAATGAGCCTTTCGAGCCTATGGAGATGACGTGGCAGACGCCCGAGAAAACCAGCCGAGAGGCAAAGCCTTAAGACCGCTCGCAAGGCTCCTTCCCTATCTTGCCCGGTATCGTTCGATGGTCGCCGCGGCAATCGTTTTCCTGGCGCTCGCCGCCGCAACCACGCTCGCTCTGCCGCTTGCCGTGCGCCGCATGGTCGATCACGGTTTTGCCTCGTCCGACGGCCATTTCATCAACAACTATTTCGGCATGCTGCTGGCCTTGGCGACCCTCCTCGCCGTCGCAAGCGCGATGCGCTACTATTACGTCATCACCATAGGCGAACGGGTCGTCGCCGACCTGCGCCGCGAGGTTTTCTCGCATGTAACGTCGCTGTCGCCGTCGTTCTTCGACGTCAACCAGTCCGGCGAGATCGTCTCGCGGCTGACCGCCGACACGACCCAGATCAAGTCCGCCTTCGGCTCCTCCGCCTCGCAGGCGTTGCGCAACACCATCCTCTGTCTCGGCGCGATGGGAATGATGATCTATACGAGCCCGCGGCTGTCCGCGCTGGTGCTCGGCGCCATCCCGCTGATCGTCTTTCCGCTGGTCGGTTTCGGCCGCTCGGTCAGAAAACGCTCCCGCGCCGCCCAGGACACGCTTGCCCAGACCTCCGCCTTCGCATCCGAAGTGATCGGCGCGACCCGCACCGTACAGGCTTTCGGCGGCGAGGCGACCGCCAACGGCCGTTACGGCGGCACGGTGGAAAGCGCCTATGACGCCGCTCGCACCGCCATCAAGGCCCGCGCGCTTTTGACCGGCTTCGGCATCCTGCTTGTTTTCGGCAGCATCGTCGGCGTGCTCTGGTACGGCGCCCAGAGCGTGCTGGCCGGCACCATGACCGCCGGCACGCTCGGGCAATTCGTGCTCTATTCGGTGATTGCCGCAAGTTCCCTCGGCCAGCTTTCCGAAGTCTGGGGTGAGCTTTCCGCAGCCGGCGGCGCCGCCGAACGGCTGACCGAATTGCTGCAGGAAGTCCCGGCCATCCGCGATATCGAAAACCCCGTCGCACTCCCCTCCCCGCCGCGCGGTGAAGTGGAGTTCGAGGCGGTCTCCTTCGCATACCCCGCCCGCGTCAGCGCCATCACATTGAATTCCCTGTCGTTCAAGGTGAAATCCGGCGAGACGGTGGCGATCGTCGGGCCGTCCGGTGCCGGCAAGAGCACGATCTTCTCGCTGCTGCTGCGCTTTTATGATCCCTCCGCCGGGTCGGTGAAGCTCGATGGCATCGACCTGCGCCAGGCAAGGCTCGCCGAACTGCGTTCCCGCCTCGCCATCGTACCCCAGGACGTGACCATCTTCGCCGCCTCCATCCATGACAACATCGCCTTCAGCGCTCCGGATGCCAGCCGCGAGGCTGTCCGCGCCGCGGCAAAAGCCGCCCAGGCAGATGAGTTCATCTCGCGGCTCGACAATGGCTACGACACCATGGCCGGCGAGCGCGGCATCACCCTTTCCGGCGGCCAGCGCCAGCGCATCGCCATCGCCCGCGCAATTCTCAAGGACGCACCGGTCCTGCTGCTCGACGAGGCGACTTCGGCACTCGACGCGGAAAGCGAAACGCTGGTCCAGAAGGCGCTCGACGGGCTGATGGAGAACCGCACCACGCTGGTCATCGCGCATCGCCTGGCGACAGTTCTCAAAGCCGACCGCATCCTCGTGCTGGAAGACGGGCGGATCGTCGAAGAAGGCACCCATCAAAGCCTGATCACCGAGGGCGGCCTCTATGCCAAGCTTGCACGGCTGCAGTTCCACGATATCGAACGGCAGAGCGCCACGGCGCTCTGATCCTTCACGCCAACGTGTTTCGCTTGGTCTAAATCGGGCGCACCGAGTGCCTACCTACTGCAGAACCGCTAGTATCGCAGATACCATTGCCGCCAGAAGCTTGAGATCATGAATTTCAGTCAATTGCCGCCCAGCCCAACCCTCGACGATTGCCTCGACAAGATACAGTCCCAAACCTTTCGCTTCTTCTGGGATGGTGCCCATCCCGAATCAGGGCTGCCGTTCGACAAGTGCTTCGTTTCGGGCGCGCCTTCTCCCGGCATCGTATCGGTCAGCGGCGTCGGCTTTGGGGTCCTTGCCATCATCGTCGCCTCGGAACGCGGATGGATCACCCGTTCGCAGGCACTGGCGCGCATATCGACCATCATCGATCATCTGAGGCACTCCCCAACTTTCCGCGGGGCATTCGCGCATTTCATCGACGGCTCGACGAACGACGTCATCCGCTTCTCCGGACGGGACGACGGCGGCGACCTCGTCGAAACGACGCTGCTGATGCAGGGCCTGATCTGCGCACGGGAATATTTCGCCGGTGGGACCGCTCGGGAAGAGAAATTGCGGGCAGATATCACGCGATTGTTCGACGAGGTGGAATGGAACTGGTTCACCCGCGGCAAGGATGAAGCCCTCTACTGGCACTGGAGCCCGAACTACGGCTGGGCGATGAATCTGCCGATCCGCGGCTGGAACGAGGCCTTGTCCTGTTATGTCCTGGCGGCCGGCTCCAATACCCATCCGATCAAGCCGGAGAGTTACCATGCGGGCTGGGCCCGGTCTGGCGCCATGCGCAACGGCGCGACCTATCTCGGAACCGAACTCCCTCTTGGCGAGCCTTATGGCGGCCCGCTCTTCATCTCGCATTATTCGTTCTGCGTGCTCGATCCGAGAGGCCTGAGCGACCGCTATTGCAACGACTACCAGAGCCAGGCCGTGGCCCATACGCGCATCAACCACGATTATTGCCTGGCCGTGCCCGATTATGCGGATGCCGGGGTCTGGGGCCTCAGCGCATCCGACGGACCGCAAGGGTACGGTGCCCATTCGCCGACATTCGACCGCGGCGTCATCGCCCCGACCGCGGCCCTGTCGAGCTTCCCCTTCTTGCCCGCCGAGGCAGAAAGCGCCATGCGCGCATTGCTTCGGTATGGCGATGGCAAACTGCTCGGCGCATTCGGCTTTGTCGACGCCTTCGTGCCGAAGACAGACTGGGTGGCCGGCACTTACCTTGCTATCGACCAGGGCCCGATCATCGCGATGATCGAAAATTATCGGTCCGGCCTGCTGTGGCGCCTGTTCATGAACGCGCCCGAGGTGCGTCGCGGCCTGGAGCGGCTGGGGTTCACGTCGAGCACCCATTCCATCGCGGCGGAAATGCCTAGTCCAGGCGCCTGAACGTCCACTTCACCACATAGTCGCCGTTGCGCTTGATCTTGGTCTTGGTGCGCACCTCGACCGGGCCGCCGAGGGCAGATTCGGCATCTTCGAAGGCCTGGCGCGCCTCGGCCATCGCCTTGTGGTAGACGCTGTTGTCCCGCTTCGGGCTTTCCGCGACCTCCTTCAGGAGGACGCTCATATCCGGCTTGTCTTCGGCCATCACTTAAGTCTTCCCCGTGGCCGATTACCGCTCGGTGAGCTTCAGCTCGATGCGGCGGTTCTGGGAGCGGGCGTCGGGCGTGTCGCCTTGGGCAAGCGGCTGGAACTCGCCGAAACCGGCAGCGACGAGCCGGTTGGCCGGCACGCCCTTGGAGATCAGGTATTTGACCACCGACGTGGCCCGGGCCGAGGAAAGCTCCCAGTTGTCGCGATAACGGCCGGTGCCGGTAAGCGGCGAATTGTCGGTGTGACCATCGACGCGCAGCACCCAGTTGATCTCGGCCGGTATTTCCTTGGCAAGATCCAGCAGCGCCGCCGCAAGCTTGTCCATCTCGACCCGGCCGGCCGGATCGAGTTCGTTGCCGCCGACCGGAAAGAGCACTTCCGACTGGAACACGAAACGGTCGCCGACGATGCGGATGTTCTCGCGGTCCGACAGGATCTCCCGCAGCCGGCCGAAGAAATCCGAGCGGTAGCGGTTCAGTTCCTGGACGCGCTGCGCCAGCGCGACGTTGAGGCGCCGGCCGAGATCGGAGATCTGCGCCTGCGACGACGAGTCTCTGGCCTCCGAGGCCTGCAGTGCCTGTTCGACAGCCGCGATCTGGGCCCGCAGCGCGGCGATCTGCTGGTTGAGCAGCTCGACCTGGCTTGCCGCGCGGGCACTCAACTGTTGTTCCTGGTTGAGCTGGTTGGTGAGGTCGCCGATGCGGGCATTGGCGGCGCTGCTATTGCCGGTGCCCTGGCTCAGAAGCTGCTGCAGGCGCGAGCGGTCTGCCTCGGCCGTGGCAAGCGACGATTGCAGGTTGGCAAGCTGGTCCTCGACATCCTGATTATTGCCTTTTTCAAGCGCCAGCAGTTCCGTCAGTTCGGCGATCTGGCTGTTCAGCCGGTTCAGGACCTCGTCGCGGCCGGTGATTTCACGGCTGAGCAGGAACTGCGCCAGCACGAACACCGTGAGCAGGAACATGATGGCGAGCAGCAGCGTGGACAGCGCATCCACGAAACCCGGCCAATAGTCGACGCCCCGCTCTCGACGGCGGCTCTTGCCAAGCGCCATCGCTTACTTCCCCCCGATCTTGTCGGAAAGCCGGTCGAGCGTGCGGCGCAAGGCCTTTGATTCCTCCTGCTGCGCCTCGATCCAGTCGCGCAGCATCTGTTGTTCGTTGCGCATGTTCTTGACGAGGCCCTGGATTCCTTCGGCAAGATTGGCCATGGCCGACAGCGACCGCTCGTTCTGATGGGCGTCGACAGGGCCCTTAGTCTGGGCGGATGCGAGTGCACGCAGCTGCTCCGTCAGCGCCCTCAAATCTTCCGAGGAACCGCTCGCGAGGGTTTCGGCGACGACCGGCGGCATGTCCGATCCGAGATCGGTCACCGAGGACAGCCAGTTTTCGAGTTCCGTGTAGAAGCGATTCTGGGCGCGGCCGGCCTGCAGGTCGAGGAAGCCCAGAATCAATGATCCGGAAAGGCCGAGCAGCGAGGACGAAAACGCCGTGCCCATGCCGGCCAAAGGCTGGGCAAGGCCGCTCTTGATGGCGGCGAGCACGTCGTTGGAACTGCCGGAATTCGGGTCGAGCGCCCCAATCACGTTACTGATCGAGCCAATGGTCTGGATGAGGCCCCAGAACGTGCCGAGAAGGCCGAGAAAAACGAGCAGGCCGATGAGATAGCGCGAGGTGTCGCGTGATTCGTCGAGGCGCGTGCCGATCGTGTCGAGGATGGAGCGGAAGGCATTGGTGGACAGCGCCATTCTGCGGCGGCTACCGATCAGGGTGCGCATCGGCGCCAGCAGGCGCGGTTCGCGGCCCACCTTGTCGGCGTTACCGGCGGCGCGGAAGGAATTGAACCAGCGCACTTCCGGCATCAGGGCGATCACCTGGTTGAAAACCAGAATCACGCCGATCAGGAGAACGCCGAGAATGAGGCCGTTCAGGCCCGGATTGGTCTGGAAGGCATGCGCAGCCTGGCGGTAGAGGATCGACGCGACGAAACCGACGATGATCAGGAAGATCAGCATCGTCCATAAAAACGATGCGGGATTGGACAGTTTATAGGCATAACCGCCGCGGTTCGTTTCAGACGCGTCCAAATCGTCCACTGTCGCATTCGCCATAATAAGCCTTCGCCTCCGGTAGTCTGCCGGCCCGGAGGCTAGTTGAAAAATGCGACGAATTGAAGTGCAGAAGCTTAGGAAAACAGTCAGCTATTCAGTACTGCAGCGCTAAGCTGGGCGGTGGCGCAAAAATGCCTCAGCGGGTCGGAACGGGCCGGTTGACGACGTCGATCAGCGCCTTCTGGATGAGCTCGTTGCCTGCTACGACATTGCCGCTGCCGAAGATATCCGTCGTGCCCTTCATGTCGGAGACGAACCCGCCAGCCTCGCGGATAAGGATCAGGCCCGCCGCCATGTCCCACGGCGAAAGCTCGGTTTCCCAAAAGCCGTCGAGCCTGCCAGCAGCAACATAGGCAAGGTCGAGAGCCGCCGCGCCGAAGCGGCGCATGCCGGCCACTTCGCCCATGACGTGGCGCAGTTCGACGAGGAACTTGCCGTGATTGCCGCGGCCGAGATGCGGCATGCCGCAGCCGATCACGCAATCGGACAGCACCCGACGGGCAGCGACGCGGATGCGGCGATCGTTCATGAAGGCGCCGCCGCCCTTTTCGGCGGTGAACAGCTCGTCCGTCGCCGGGTTGAACACGACGCCGGCAACCACTTCACCATTACGCTCGAGCGCAACGGAGACTGCGAACTGCGGAATGCCATGCAGGAAGTTGGTGGTGCCGTCGAGCGGATCGACGATCCAGCGATGCGCGCCGTCGGTGCCCTTCAGCTCTTCGCTTTCCTCACCGAGGAAACCGTAGGTCGGACGCGATTTCAGCAGCTCGTCGCGGACGATCTTTTCCGCCTTCAGATCCGCCTGAGACACGAAATCACTGGGGCCCTTCACCGAAACCTGCAGGTTCTGCACCTCGCCGAAATCCCTGGAGAGCGACTTGCCTGCCTTGAGGGCAGCCTGAACCATGACGTTGAGAAGGGCGGAGCGGGCCATGCGGGAAATCCTTGGGGGTTGTCCCGACTTGTCGTCTGGACGGGACGGCGTTTTATGAGCGATTTTTTGATTGGCGGCTTCAAGACCATAAAACAGCGCGAAATTCAAGTCGTCCGCCGAAACGCGGGCATTGCCGCCGCTGACCGCGTCTGCAAAACTGGGTCCATCTTGTCCCGGCTGTATCACGGAGGAAGCAGGATGAAGGCTACGCTACCGCTGACCTTAAGCCTCGCGCTGCTTGCCACCATGGCCGCGGCATCGCTCGCAGCCTGGTTCATGATAACGCCAGGTGCAGACCTTGCCGTGCATTTCCGCCTCGACGGCACGCCCGACCGTTATGCGCCCGCACCCTTCGCGCTGTCGATCATCCCGGCCGCCGCACTCGTCTCGACGGCGATCTTTGCGCTGACCCGACGCTTCGACCGCAGGGCTGCCGATAAGCCGGTACTCTATATGGCCCTCTGGATCTTCGTGATTGCCGTTTTGGCGGGAGGTCACGCGATGATCGTCGGCCACGCTTTGTCGGCGAATTGATCGGGCCGGCTATTTGCCGCACCGTCTCCCGGCGCTTCGCTTTGGCTCAGCGCGTTCGGCCCTGCAATCGATTCACTGGATCGATTGCTCCGGCTTTGCCGGAGCAGGCCTCACCCACGCCGGAACTTGTTCGCCGCGTCGATCGCCTGGCGCTGAGTTTCCTCGTTGATCCCGAGATAGAAGTCTTCAAGCTCAGGGTCCTGCAGGCCGGCGCGGCGTGACAGCACGTACCATTTTGCCGCCTCGACCGGATTGGGCCGGGTGCCGAGCGCGTTGATATAGAGATGGGCGAGCTTGTTCTGGGCCACGACATTGCCGCGATGGGCCGCGATCCGTAGCCATTCGAAACCCTTTTCGTAGTTGCGCTCTCCAGCGATGCCGTTGACCATCCAGAGGCCCATGTCGAGCTGCGCGGTGTCGAAACCGGCATCTGCGGCACGCTCCAGCCATTCGCGGGCCCGCGCCTTCTTTTCCGCCGGCAGGTCCTTCAGCGCCACATAGACTTGCGCCACCGCATATTGGCTATCGGCAACGCCTTGCCTTGCAGATTTTTCGTAGAAGGGCAGTGCCAGACGCAGGCCTTTGTCGCCGGGATTTTCGGAAACCAGGATCTGCGCCCAGTTGAACTGCGCCGAGGCATTGCCGGCCTCTGCCGCCTTGCGCATGAAATCGTCGGCTTGCCGCTTGTCGCGTGGCACATCCCGGCCGGTCATCAGCAGCAGCGCATACTGGAACATCGCAGCTGGATCGCCGCCTTCCGCCGCCTTCTGATACCAGTATGCCGCTGTCTTCGCATCCCGCTTGATGCCGAGCCCCTTGGTCATCATCTCCGCGACCAGGGTTTGGGCCGCTGCATCGCCGGCTCCGGCCCGGGTCAGCGCCTTGTCGAGCGCCGTCAGGTATAACCCGCGCTGGTAGGCCCCGTAGGCATCGTCGACGGTACCGGTATAGGCTTTTTCAGGCGGCGCGGGCGGCAGGGCTGCGCCCATCCGCTGGTAGAGTTCGACGCCGCCCGAGGGAACGATCCCGCTCGGCTGGCCATCTGGCTCCTTGGTTCCCTTTGCTGAGCCCGGAACCGGCTGGATCTCGACCCGACCCTTTTTCATCGGCTGGAAATTGGGCTCCACCGGCCGGGTCACGGCCCTGGAATTCGCCTGCGCCAGCGCAAGGCAAGGCATTGCCGCCGAAGCGATGAACGTCGCCAGCAGCCCTTTGAGAATCACGCGGGAAAGGCGGTTCGACGGCATGGGATCCATCAAGCCCCAAACCGTGGCGCTTTTTCGTCCAGAATTGCGTTGACTTCGGCGACCGCGGCGCCGGGGCCCTGGGGGGTGGAAAATACCGCTTCCCTGAGCGCCACGAACTCCGCGCCGGTCTCCGCGACGGCAAGCGCCGAGGAGGTATCGGTGCCGCCCATGACGATGCAGGGAATCTCGATCATCGATGCCCACCATTCGCCGAGCGCGAGGTTTTTCGGATGTGCTTCCGGCTTGATATCACCGTCGAGCTTGCCGAAGAAGATATAGTCGGGACGATGTTCGCCGATCGCAAGCGCCTGATGCCGGTCGCCCGCCCCGCCGGTGCCAACGATCATCTTCGGCACGAATTTCTCGATCGCCTCTCCCAGCTCGGTGAGGTCTCCGCCAAGATGCAGGCCATCCGCCTTGATGCGCCCGGCCACTCGGCTGTCCCCGGAGATCAGCGCGGCAGCACCCGCCGCCTGGATCAGTTCGACCAGTGCCTCCGCGCGCTTCTGGAAGGCCTGGTCGTCGAGGCCATATTGCGGCACGATCACCGAGGCGACATCGCCGCCGGCAAGCGCTGCTTCGAGATCCCTGGCCTGCTGATCGGCATCGTCATATTGCGGCACGATCAGCACCAGGCGGCAGCGGTCTTCCTGTCTGGTCATGTTTCTTCCCGTTCGGCGGATCGGTTTATGAAATCCGCACTCGTTTTCTGTCCGCAAATTCGATAGACCGGACCGCCTGCCGGATCAACCATTCCCTCATCACCCGCCTGAGTCTTCATGCCCGATACGCTTAGCTTCGCGTTCTTCACCTTCGCCATCCCCGCCGTTCTGCTTGTCGGCCTCTCGAAAGGAGGCATTGGCGGCGCTATCGGGTTGCTCGGCGTGCCGCTGATGTCGCTCGCCGTGGACCCGGTCAAGGCGGCGGCGATCTTCCTGCCGATCCTGATCGTCATGGACATCGTCGCATTATGGTCCTGGCGGAACTTCAACGATCCCAGAACGCTGCTGATGATCCTGCCCGGCGGCATCATCGGCATCGCGCTCGGCTGGGCGACCTCGGCCTATGTCTCCGACAATGCGCTGCGCCTCGTCATCGCCGCGGCGACGCTCCTGTTTACTGTGCGTTATTTCTGGCAGGTCTACGGTCCTCGCTCCAACCGGCCGGCGGCTCCCCTGCCGCACCGCCCGGCCGCCGCCACGTTCTGGGGCGCCTTGTCCGGTTACGCGAGCTTCGTCGCCCATGCCGGCGGACCGCCTTTCCAGATCTACGTCCTGCCGATGCGGCTCGATCCGAAATCCTACACCGGCGCCAGCATCCGCTTTTTCGCGATCGTCAACGCCGTCAAGGTCATCCCTTATTTCCTGCTGGGCGCGCTCGACGCGGAGAACCTCACCATATCCGCGACCCTGCTGCCGGTGGCCCTGATCGCGACCATGCTCGGCGCAGCCGTCGTCAAGCATCTGAAGGCGGAGACCTTCTATCCGATGACTTACGGTCTGGCATTCTGTGCGGGATTGAAACTGCTGTGGGACGGTCTGCCGTTCTGACCCGGCAATGCAGGCGCGGCGTCGCTAAAAAAGCAACGCAAAATAAGGCAATCCATATTGTTGCGATGCACAATAAATCTTGCCGTCACCGGGCGTTTACCGTAAGTTCAACGCATGACAACCGTTGACCCCTTTGCAGCCATAGCTGATCCTAACCGGCGGTATCTGCTGGAGGAATTGCGGCGCGCCCCGAAAACCGTAAACGAACTTGCGCAAGGCCTGCCGATCAGCCGGCCCGCGGTATCGCAGCACTTGAAGGCGCTTCTGGACAGCAATTTGGTGAATGTGACGGCGGAAGGCACGCGGCGCATCTATTCCGTCAACAGCAAGGGCTTCGACAGGCTGAACCTGTGGCTCGATCAGTTCTGGTCGTGACGACCGGGGCTTTTTAATCTTTTTGGATTTTGTGGTCCCCTGCACCACGACCAGAACCTTGTCATTGATATTTCTGGATTATTTTGCCGCTTTGATTATGTGCCTCTAACTGATGAAACAATGGGCGAGCGGCGGGTTCTTCTACTGAGGAACTAATGACGCGTGGATGCCTTTATGCGCTGCATTTGGTCCTTGATGCGCAGCTTACGCCGCTTGAGATCGGCTATTTCACGGTCGTCGGCGGAGGGTGACGCGAGAATTGCCTGGAGCTCCTCCTCCAAAGCACCATGCTTCTTTTCAAGCGATGCGATATGAGCCTGGACGGTCATGTGGCATGTTCCTTCCTTAGTACCTACCACGGCATTCCCTAATGCCGAGGCTTCAGGTTTACGAAGGAAGTGTGACACGATCGGCTGGCTTTGTCGAAGGTGAAATCATGGTTTCAAGGAGGCAAATTCGTGACCTTGTCTAACTTCCCGTTAACGCGGTTTGGTGGTAGAGGCTTGCGGAGAATGCCGGCGACCGCTGAAATGCCGGGCGTGAGAATGGGGACTGGAATATGGCAGATCAGGAACAGGCGGATGTCCGGCTGGTGCTCGCGAAACTTCGACAGGAACACGAGGATTACGACGCCGCCATCAATGCCATGATCCAGGTCGGCTGCGACGCTCTTCGCGTGCAGCGCATGAAAAAGAAGAAACTGTCGCTGAAGGACAAGATGACTCAGCTCGAAGATCAGATTGTTCCCGACATTATCGCGTAAGGGTCCCGCCATGTCTGAAAGACCTGCCGTCGCCATCATCATGGGTAGCCAGTCCGACTGGGAAACCATGAAGAACGCCGCCGATACGCTGGAAGCGCTCGATATCGGCTACGAGGCCCGTATCATCTCGGCGCACCGCACGCCGGAGCGGATGATGCAGTTCGCCAAGGGCGCCCGCGCCGAAGGGTTCCAGGTCATCATCGCCGGTGCCGGCGGTGCGGCACACCTGCCCGGCATGACTGCCG